>CALMBE010000592.1 GCA_937860165.1 uncultured Planctomycetaceae bacterium | reverse complement strand
TTGACGATGCCGCGGGGGAAGCCTTCGACAAAGTGGCTGCGATGATGGGGCTCGACTATCCCGGTGGCCCTGCGATCGAACGTGCGGCTCGACAGGGCAATCCCCGGCGATTTCAATTACCTCGACCTCTACTCGATAACCAAACACGCCTGGATTTCAGTTTTAGTGGGCTCAAGACGGCGGTGCGCTATGAGCTTTTTGGTCCAGGCCGCTGCGATATGGGTGTCGCTGCAAAACTAGAACCGCAACTGATCGCCGACATGGCTGCCAGTTTTCAAGAAGCCGTGATCGACTGCCTGGTCGCCAAGGCAATCCTGGCACTTGAAAGGACCGGCTCGAATCGGTTGTGCGTTGGCGGGGGAGTCGCAGCGAATACAATTTTCCGTAACCGATTGGAAGCAGACGCCCTGCGACTTGGGTTCGAACTACATGTTCCACCGCTCCGACTTTGCACCGATAACGCAGTTATGGGTGCGATCGCCATCGAACGTTTTCGTGCCAGTCTATTCGAGTCTTTGTCGCTAGATATCTCGGCGGGACTTGTGCGGCACAAATCATTTTGATGGAAAAAACAATCGCCCCGAGAGTTTTGAACTCGCGGGGCGATTAATGTATTTTTTCCAACTAGAAATTCTCTAGTACCCCAGCTGTGCCTTACGCTGGCACGAGGGGCAATACGAGGGACTTGTCACGGAGGTGTCGATCCCTTCGCTTCCGCGGAAGAACGATGTCTGCATCTGAGGCATGGGTTTCTCTCCACTTCGGTAAGTGGACAAAGTGTTCTGCCATTCCGATTCCGTGATCTGCCCGGACTTCTTGCAGAGAACAATCGAGCCTGTCTTGTCGATAATCGCCGCAAACGGAAATTCGGTTGCCTTGAAGACTTCCGCGACGCGCTTCCCATATTCGGTACTGACATCGACATGGCAACGCTCGTAAGAATTCAACAGTTCGGGTTGCTCGTCAATCGTCGTCAATTGCACTTCAGCGATTGCATCGGCATTGTCCAGCACTATCAAAAGCGGTCGTGAATCCGCTTTGGATGCGGCCAAGGCCTTGCCGTAGTCTGATTGCCATTCAACCGAATTGCTCGTTACTCCTAAAGTGCTCAAGGCAATTGCGGTTACTGTTAGTAGTTCAAACATTTCAACTCCTTTCGTGGCCAAACTCCGGTTAGGGAATCTCGCCAAAAAAATAGGCCGACCGGCTACACACCGGATCGATCTCAATTGGGGTCCATAGGAAAGGGATGAGGCGAAACTTACAAAGCCGTTCGTGCCGAGATGGTCACGATACTGGGGTCATCCTGACGATTCGCCTAACAAGGAAGGAATAATTGGAGGTGAGGACTGTTACCAACACTCGTCCTGATCAATCAGTCGGAGTGTAACTCAACCTTCAGAGGTTGAGGGAATCTTATCGGGGTGAAAAATGATTTCAAGGACTAAAACTGGTTACCCCAGCCCTTTTTCGATAGAAAACTTCTGACGGGTTCCCGCACTGATGATCGCAAGTCCTTTGGCATAAGTAAGTTATGCCATTCATTCGGTTTTCAGTCGGAACCAAGTTGGATGTCAACTTCCAGCTGCTTGCTACCCCGCATGATGGTCAACCGGACCACCTCGCCTGGTTTGTACTCGAGGATTTTATCTCGAAACTGGGCCCCGCTGTGCATCGCTTCGCCGTTGACAGCCACGATCAAATCGGCATGGCTGCGATCAATCGTTTGAGTTTCGTAAACCACCGGACCTTGCTGGCGACGACTCACAACTCGGCGAAATCCTTGGAGCCCCGCCTGGGCGGCAGGCCCTTCTGGATCCAGTCGAGCCACCACCAGCCCAGCATCCGTTTCCATGACGTGCGTAATCCCCAGGTCACCGCGAATCAATCGCCCGTTTTGAATCAACTCGGGAACGATGTTTTTTATGCGATCAATTGGAATTGCAAATCCCACGCCCGCGTTTTGCCCCGTCTTCGTGGCGATGGCAACGCACATGCCGATCATTTGCCCGCTGGTATTGAGCATTGGTCCCCCTGAGTTCCCTGGGTTCATTGCAGCATCCGTCTGAATGAGCGACTGCATCACGCGCCCAGGAACACGACTGGGGAGATTTCGATTGAGGCTCGAGACGATCCCCGTCGTCAGCGTGCCGTCCCACCCAAAGGGATTTCCCAGGACATAAACCCTTTGCCCAACCTGCAAGTGTTGTGAACTCCCGAGTGTGATCGGAGTGAGCTCCTCGCTGGGAGCCTCTATTTTCAGCACAGCCACATCGTGCTCTGCATCGGCACCGACCATCTGTGCCGGATAACTCTTGTTCGAGGCGAGGGTGATCTCGATTTGGCTCGCACCGTCAACCACATGGAAATTGGTGAGTATATGGCCTGCAGAATCGAGAATCGCTCCCGATCCTGTCCCTTCCGATTCTCGTTGCGTCATGAAGAACTGGTCGATCTCGACACTCCGGGTGTCGATATTCACCACGCTCGGGTTCGTGCGCGCGTAGACTCGAATGTTGGCTTGTTCTTCGCCCGTGAGCGACTCGGCTGCATCGGCGGTTTCCCCTAAGGGTATAGTGGCCACGATCTCTGATGGTACGGCCCCAGGCTGAACGGCCCAAGCTGGGGTAGTCGGATTCGGCAACTGACCAAAGTGCTCAACCCAAGCAGCCCCCACGGCCACACCTAGCAAACAAGCAGGCAATCCAATTGCAATCCAGCGGTTCATGGAACGAATTCCCCATTGGTCAAATATTTTTTTTCGCAACGACACAAATGTCTCCTACGATCCTGCCGAAATGTCGGTTCAATTACAACTGGGGGTACCGAAGAACACTCGCCTAATCTACTGCCCTAGCTGATCTTTCCTCGCAGATTAGGGACTATCCGGAAAGAATCAATCCGTGGGGGTGGCATTTCGGTCTCAGCTAGACTCGAGCTGCCACCTTTCAGGGCCCAAAATTCCTCGGCTTTTTGGCATTAACTTGCAATCGGCCATCACGCGAGAGACAATGCCGGGCGAGGCAAGTAACTTCTCGGAACAGAAGGTGGCAATTTCTATGGGCACTCGATTCTTAGCCCTGTGGGCGTTGATTTTCTGCTGTTCTATCAGCAATGCCGAGGAACCGGTAGAGATTCCGCTGAGTGAAATCTGGGCACTGGACATGCCAGGGACGAAGCCTATGTCCGTGGGAATGCGAGGAGGCAAGTATGTGTCCGAGGAGGGTGCATTGCTTGATGACATTCGTAATTATCTTGGGCAACGTCTGGATTCCGAGGTTTATCAAGGACTTATCCGAGCTGGCTTCGCAGTACTTGGGACAGACATCAAGGCGATCCAGAATGCTCACAAGGTGTTGATCGAGCATGGGAGTTCCCAGGAGGTATTTGACACAAGGGACAGTTTATCCATTGTCATGTTTTCTCATACGTCGACATGGTACGTTCACTTGCACGACGTGATCCGAAAAGGGAATCAGATTGTAGTGCGTTATAAGTTCGTTCCGCACAACACGGCCAACGTTTCCAGGCACTTTGCATTGATCCCCTTGCACGATCTTCCCGAGGGTAACTATGACGTCATCTTGCAGCGCTTACCTTTGGAAAAACAGTACGTTGACGCTGGCTTGAAGCCTCGTCCGGAGAATGCCAATGGCTTGGTATGCAGATCATTTTCTTTTACAGTCAAAGAATGGAAGTGAAGTCATGTGCACTCAAATGCTGAGTACTGCTGCCTTGACTCTACTACTGCCGTTGATTTTCTGCTGTTCTATCAGCTGTGCCGAGGAAGTGGTCGAGATACCGCTGAATGAGATAGTCACAACCGGTCCACAAAATGGGCTACAACACGGCAGGGATTTGTTTCAGCAAGACGAGAGCGAACATAAGCGTAGATCGGTGGAGGAATACTTGCGACAAATTCAAAGTATCGCCAGAGGAAGTTCAAACGTATTTCTAGTCGATGCAACAAACATTTTCGATGCCATCTCGGCCAGCTTTAGTATTCTTGTTGGCACGCGTTCGGCAGATACGCCGGCGCCTGTGAACACGGCGGAACCCATCCGCGGTAGTCATTGGTTGGTTGCTTATTTAGGTTCCGGCCCTAGTAGTCCATCTTGGTGGAAAGTGGAGGAGACAAAGATAGCTGGAAACACAATTACGTTTAGCTATCGCAAGACTTTGCCATCACCCGCTACCAAAGATATACATCCATATTTTTATTGGATACCTCTGGGTAATCTTTCGCCCGGTGCCTACGAAATAAGACTTTTTGATACCCATTTGCAGGTGACATCCCTTCTACGGCGCGTAGAGGTCTCACCCTAAAATAGAAGGAGGATTCCTATGTCTCTTAAACGAATTAGAATCGGATTTGTTCCCTTGGTAACTTTCTTTTTGACGGGCTATGTTTCGGCTAGTGTTGACTCCATCGGGCCCAACGGGATTAATTCTAATGGACTCACGGCTGGAGGGATGCTAACCGGGGCAGGAATTGGCATAGGTCAAGTGGAACTGTCTCGTCCTGGCAAACGCGTTGCCGATGGAGGCTTCGATAGTCCGGCGAATGCCAACAGTAGCATCAATCCCACTGATGTGTTCATAAGAACAACAGGGGGTATCAGTATTGCAAACATGAACATTAGCGATCATGCCGAGCAAGTTGCCGGCGTAATGATTTCAACCAGCACCACAGATCCAGATGGTGCAGGACCGCGGACCGCTCCCATAGGAGTGGTCACCGCTGCCTCGCTTTATTCTTCAGCTACGAACCCAATTGGTCCAGATTTCGACGCGGAGGCGGCCATTACACTACAACACGTTGCAACGCGTAATGGCGGAGACGTACGTGCCATCAACATGAGTTTTGGTAATCCCCCAGCCGGAGGATCAATATTCGACGGTAATCAGCTGCTAACTCAGTTTGTGGACTGGTCCGCATCTCAACATGACACACTGTATGTAATAGCTGGTAATGAAGGCACAGGCGGAATACCTGCGCCCACAGAAAACTTCAATGGCATGACGATAGCTGCATCTGATAAGGTTGGTAGCGTCTACCGCAAAGTCGCATCATTGAATAGTTTTTCTGAGGATGCTGAGGGTGAACGAACCTCGGTTGATCTCATTGCACCTGGAATAAACATTGACGTGGCTGGGTTGGGAGGTGCAACTACCGTTGTTAGCGGCACCAGCTTCGCCGCACCTCACGTCACCGGCACCGTAGCCCTGCTACAGGAATATGGCGACAACCGAATATCCGCCGGGGCTTCGGGATGGGACGCAGATGCTCGCCGTCATGAAGTGATGAAATCCGTGTTAATGAACTCGGCAGACAAACTCAAAGATGATGGAAGCGTTCTCGACCCCAACACCGGACAGCCATTTCCAGTCGGTACTTTGCTCGGCATGGAACGCACCGTCGTCAAACAGGATGGTGTGTCTACGTGGCTCGATTCCTTCGCCTACAATGACGGCATCGAAGGGGGAGGTGAACCGTGGCCGCTGGACGATGAAATGGGGACCGGTCACCTCAACGCCAAACGCGCTTTGCAGCAGTTGATCCCGGGAGAATGGGACCACGACGGGGGAGATATTCCGCATATCGGTTGGGATTTCGACACGATCACGGGGACTGGAACTTCTCATGTCAACCGCTATCAATTCGACCAGCAGTTAGTTGCCGGCAATTTCATTTCCCTCACCATGGCCTGGGACCGCTTCGTAGGTTTCAACGACGCCAATATGAATGGTCAATACGACGCGATCGACACGTTCGATATGTATGTTGACGATGGGATCAATCCGCCTGATGATTCCGTCTTGAATGGCCTTGATATCTACTTGATGCCCAAGTTTGCAGGGGGCCTTGGTCAAGCCGTTGCTGCTTCAACGAGCAGCGTTGGTTCCGTGGAACACTTGTTTTTTCAAATTCCAACAACCGGTGAGTATGAATTTTGGGTTTTCCAGCACGACCTCGATGTAGGCCCCAGTCAAGACTATGGAATTGCTTGGTGGTATGGTCTCGCTCCTCCGCTGACCGTTGCGGGCGATTTCGATGCCGACACCGATGTCGATGGCCGAGATTTTCTCGTGTGGCAACGCAATCCCAGCGTCGGCAACCTTTCCGATTGGCAAACCAACTACGGCACGGGTACACTAATCGCCGCGACGGCGGTGCCGGAGCCGAGTTATATGCTGTTGCTCACTGTGGGCCTCGTGCTTATGCCTGCGAGGAGATTGTTCCTGACCATTCACGGGTGAGGGTTCACTACTGGCCACTCGAACCCAGCTCAGTCCTTGGTTAGCTTATTAGGGCCAAAAGCTTTCCATTTACCAAGCCGTTTCACCGACTCTACCACCCCCTCTACGGGCCGAATTTGCCGAATCTGACGGTTACCCCTGGAAATACCGACTTTCTTGACCAGTCTGTAGGGTCCATCCCGGGGAAAACCTCGCCCCAGATTCCCCAATTTCTTGTGGCAGTTCCTAATAAATCTGCTTAAACTGAAGGTATCTGGAGGTCTACACAATTTCTGCGGCCAGTGGTGGGGGTACTTACCACTTGGCTACAGGTGTTGTTTCGGAACAGTTTAGACTTCCTTGTGGAAGGTACAGTACGGGAGCGCATCAATGCGTATAGATCGATTTATTATTTCCTGTCTCGTGATCTTGGCATCCCTTGTGTCGGAACTGATGATTGGCACTGCCGACGCGGAAAATTCCGCTAGGTTGGTCACTTATCAGGAACAGGGAACCACCACGTATGCACTGAGTCTCATGGCGGACTTACCTGCCAAGGAAGTCGCGCGATCCGCAGTGGTCGTGTTGTTCGATACCTCTGCCAGCCAGCAAGGAGAGTATCGCACGGCCGCCTTGGCTGCGCTCGATACACTCTTAGCTGGTTTGAATCCTTCAGACCAAGTTGAGTTGATGGGGGTCGATCTGAAAGTGAATCGCCTCACTGCCGAGTTTGCTACTCCTGGGAGCACCGAACTCAAGTCCGCTGTTGAGAAACTTCAGCAACAAGTTCCCCTCGGTTCCACCGATCTGGCGACGGCACTGACTACCGCTGTCGAACGACTCAAGACCACTTCGGCCGCTCAGCGGTCGATTGTCTACATCGGCGATGGAATCAGTACGGCCAATCTGCTCGATAAAGAAACACTCTCCGCCACAGTAAGCCGACTGCGCGAAGCGCGCGCCAGCGTCTCCAGTTTTGCAGTCGGCCCCAAAGTCGATTCCCATCTGCTGGCGGCTCTCGCCAATCAATCGGGTGGAAACATTACGATTCAAATCTCTGAGGGAGATAACACTCGTAATGCTCAACTCGCTGGCAAGGATCTGATTGCTGCCGTACGTGGCCAAGTGCTGTGGCCCGAAGTAGTCAATCTTCCTCCGACTATGGGGCAAGCCTATCCAGCCGTCCTGCCGCCGCTCCGCTCTGATCGCGATACGATTCTGGTGGGCACAACCCAGGACGTATTGCCTGCTGAATTGGCGATTGAAGTTGCCGCGACCGATGGCAGTAAGTCGAGTACCTACTCATGGACGGTAAACCCCGAGGTTTCACAAGAAGACAATGCGTTTCTGCAAGAGGTAGTCGAGATCGCACGAGCCGATGAGGGGTTATCGTTGCCGACAGTTGGTTCAGCAGGCTTGTTGGAAGTTGCACGCCTGATCGGTGCGCAGATGGACGGCCTGACGCAAATTGCTCAACATGCTGCTGTCTCCGGAGATCGACAAACAGCCCTGCGAATTGCTGAAGCAGTCCTGCACAACGAGCCCGGCAACGTTCAAGCCCGCACCGTACAAAATTTTGTTGAAGGTGAGGAAGTGATTGCCCCCGTCGATGGCGGGTTGATTCTTGAAGACGCTGCCGTCGAAGGAGAGATCGTAGTCTCCGAACCCATCGTCGCGGGCGAATTCGTCGAGGGTGATATCATTGTCTCTGAATCGGAAGTCGAGGGCGATGTCATCCTGGTGCGGCCTGAAGGTGAGGGCTTTTCTGCACCCGTCGTAGGAGAAATCATTTTAGGGGAACCTGAGGAAGATCTACTTGGTTCGATGCCTGGCGACGGCGAATTCCTGGACGAAGTCGAGCAAGAGCGCCGAGTCTTTGCCGAAATGTTGAGCAAGGAAACTCAGAATACGATTCTCGAATCGCGCGGCTTGATGTCGACTGACCCCTTAGTTGCGATTCAAGACCTAAAACTCGCCCAGGAAAGCGTGCAGCGGGCTGTAGACCTTTCTCCCGAAAAGCGGGCAGAATTGCTCGACAAGCTCGAATCTGCCATCAAAGAGGCCCAACACCAAGCGTTTCTAAAGGATGAAATCGACCGAGAACGCGAGGAAGCCCTCGCCGCTGCCCGCGAAAGCAAATTGCTCAACGAGCGGTTCGAGCAAAAGATCGAAAAAGAAAAGCAACTCATGGAACGCTTCAACGCCTTGGTCGATGAACAGCGATATTTAGAAGCCAAAGAAGTCGCTCAGGTGGTAGAAGAAATTGACCCCAATGGGGTGACCCCCCGGGTAGCAAGCCTCTGGGTGAGTTTCAAGCGGCATCACTACTTGCAGCAAGTCGCTCGAGCCGCTCGGCACCAAGCATTCTTCGACACCATGTATCAAAACGAAATCTCGCACATCCCGTTCCCCGACGATCCTCCAATCATCTATCCCGATGCGGAAGAATGGGAAGCCCTCACGGCCCGTCGCAAGAAATTTGCCTCCGTGGACCTG
>CALMBE010000591.1 GCA_937860165.1 uncultured Planctomycetaceae bacterium | reverse complement strand
GAAGACCACCACGGCATAGCGGTCATTGAGGGCTTCGTCATGATGTTCTGCGACCGTGCGATTGACGAATGTCACCATCGCCTGCCGAGAATCCGCCGGGACGCTCAGCGATTGGTCGAGCAGATAGATTACAGTCAGTTGGTCACTGCGGCGTTGGTATTGAATATCGGCCAAAGCCAACACAATCGCCAGCAACACCAAAGTCCGCAGCGTGAGGGCCAGCAGCCGACGCCAAGTACCCAGGCCGGACAAACTATCGAAACTCCACCACCACAGCACAGGCATCAGCAGCAAGAGCAGCAAATACCGCGGGCTGTCGAAGGCAAAACTGTGTTCCCACATCGCTGGTTGCCCTGTTCCGCTTAAAAGAGAATTCGTTGGACGCGATGGTTGTTCGAGTCCAAAACGTGCAGCCGACCCTGACTGTCCCGAGCCAGGGCCCAAGGGTTATTGAGTTGCCCCGCACCGCGACCCTGCGATCCCCAACAACCCAGTGACTTGCCGTCTAAAGTAAACTTCTGAATCCGGTGATTGCCATACTCACACACGTAAACCTGCCCATCGGCGTCGAGCGCGAGATCGTAAGGATAATACAACTGGCCCGGATCGCTTCCCTCATGCCCCCAATGTTTTAGCAGTTTTCCCTCGGTGTCGAATACTTGAATTCGGTGATTGCAGGCGTCGGCCACCCAAATCCGATTCTCGGCATCGATCTCCATATTCTGCGGCCTGCGGAATTGCCCCGGTTCTTCGCCGTGAGAACCCCATTGGAGCAGAAACTCGCCCCGAGGAGAAAACTTTTGGATCCGATCAAAATCACCGTATTCCGCGATGAAAAAAATACCTTGAGAGTCTTCCACCACATCGGTGACAAACCCGAATTCACCGGGCCCGGAACCCATGGTCCCCCCAATCCGCGCCTCGGGAACCGGGTTCCCCTGCGAATCGTAGACCAACATCTGGTAATAATGTGTGTCCGCCACCAGTACGCGCCCTAGCCTGTCAATCGAAAGCCCCGACGGTCGCCCATTAGCACAGGTCGGCGTTCGCCAATCCCGCAGATACTTCCCGTCGGCATCGAACACCTGGATGCGCGAAGTCATGTCGACTATGTAGAGTCGATCCTCCGCATCGATGGCAATCGCCCGCGGCTTCTGAAAACTCCCCGGTGCGAGCCCCTGTTTCCCCCACACCAGATCCGCTGCATCCCCAGGCCGAGAGTTATCGACGCACCCTGTCGCGCAAGCGATGATCGCCACCCACCCCAGCAGCCAGGTGCCTCTTTGTAAACTCCCCGTTCGGTGTTCGAGTGCATCCATAATCAACAGTCTAACAAAAAACTGCCCAACAGGGCATTCTCGGGGTCCAGGCAGCAGGAGAACTGCAAAGTGTATTTATTGTAGTAGGCACACTCCGTGTGCCGTCACGGTCCTGCCAAAAAGACCTGCTTTTCGCATGTGCTGCTACGGCACACGGAGTGTGCCTGCTACAAAAATTCGACTTTGCAGTTCTCCTGGAGCCACCAACCTGTTTGTGGATTTCCCTGACGCCGGAGAATGATACTCGAGTGGTTCGCGGCGGCACGACTGCAAAAGGCTTACCCTTCGCCCGGCCCCATGGTCCCACCGGTAAATACTTCGTCTTTAGCGGCATGACCTGTGAGAACTTCGGCTTGATAACCACCACGCGACCTAAAGGAAGCGATCAACACCAAGTAGCAAACGCACATGATGGCCGGCAGGACGGCGATTTTTCCCAGAGCGTGCTGCTTGGTATCGCGCTCTAAGGCGGCAAGTTTTTCCACTTGTTGCTCGGTAAGCGAAGCGAATTTCGCGCGATCCACGAATTGGTATTCGGTAAAGAGACCTTGCTTCGTCGCGACGACTTGACCGTGAACTTCCGACTCCGCTTGCTGGACGGCGATGTTGAAATCCCGATCTTGCAGCGTGCCGATCGCGGGACCGCCGATGGTACCAACGGCAATCATGCCGACGCCCCCCATCGCGTTCAAAAGCAGGGCACCGCCGCGCGGATACTGCTCGGAAACGACACCGAGCGTGGTCGGCCAGAAAAATGTCTTGGCGACGCCATAGACAGTCGCTGCCAACATCAATGCTCCAAGACTTGCACCCGCGTTACCTAACCATAATAACCCTACTATTGCAAGTGCCGCCGAGCAGGCCAAGAGGCCCAAAGGCGAAATGCGATGAACAATCGGGCCGGCAAAGAACCGCAGCACAAACATGATTGATGCCGTGTAGATGAAGAACAGCGTTCCCTTAGTTTTGTTTTGTAGCACCGAGCCGATGATGTCTTGAATCCAACTGTCAGTACCAAGTTCAGTCGTTGCCAAGAGGAACATGATGAGTAGCAGAAATACGAACATCGGTCTGCCGAACTTGCGAACTGCATAGGCAAAGATCGCGGCTGGAACCACGGCGTAAATGAGAGCCCATTTAACCTCAATCGGTGGCAACTCCAGCACGCTGAGTACCTGGCTCACGCTCATGATGATTAAGAACGAGACGATGTACGCACTGCCCCAGCCAAATTCCTCAAGCATTTCACGAAAGGAAACGCCGGCTTCTACGCGCTCCTGGGTCGGAAACTTTTGCCCGGCCAGCAAGAAGCCGTAAAGAATGATCGGGAGGATCAAGACCGCCATTTGCCACTGCCAAAGTCGTCCCGGCAAGGAAGCGCCGAGGCTTGTACCAGCAAAGGACACAATGATCGCTAAAATGGCTCCAAGCACGAGTCCCCCGGGCCAACCGGCGTGCAGGATGTTTAACCAATGCGTTTTGTTGTCGCGATAGATTGTTGCTACCACCGGATTGATAACGGCCTCGACCATGCCATTGGAAAGTGCAAACAGGAACGTCGCACCATACAAAACGCCATAACTTGGAGCGAAGATTGTTAGAACTGTTGACGTGACGTGTCCTAAAAATGCCAATGTCATCGCCGTGCCGTAACCGATTTTGTCGATGAAGAAGCTAAACAAAATGATCGAGATAGCGAACGGTGCCACACCCACTCCGTTGATAATTCCCTTTTGTTCTTCGGTTAATTTAATCGGATTGGCGTTGATTTGACCGGTAAAAATTGTCGTAAAAATAAATACGAAACTTAAAATTAATATTTTGGTTCTCATTAAAATAATCCTTAAAAATTGATATTTCTAAACTTGTTAGATGCGTTAATTCTGTAAATAAATTGTTGTTTTATGTAAAAGTTTGTCAGGTATTACCCAACAAAAATGGAGATTCTATC
>CALMBE010000590.1 GCA_937860165.1 uncultured Planctomycetaceae bacterium | reverse complement strand
GGGTAGGGAAGACCGATTGAGTTCGGTCTCCCCTACCCCTATCATTTTTTTGGCGAAACTGTACCACTACCCACCATTGTGGCGGACTTCGCGTCCTCCGGAAAAAAACTGAGTGGGCGAGACCCTGGGAGCAGAAGCCGAGAGAAACTTGTATCTTCCCCGGCCCCCTCCATCCTCATCCCTCTCCCCTACATGTCATAATACAAACAAAACTCATAAGGATGCGGTCGCAAGGCCAGGGCTTCGACTTCGTTCTTCTGCTTGTACGAGATCCAGGTGTTGATCACATCCTGGGTAAAAACATCCCCCCGGAGCAGGAACTCGTGATCGCGCGCGAGTGCCGCCAAGGCTTCTCCCAGCGAACCCGGAGTGCTGGGCACCTTGGCCAATTCCTCGGGCTCGAGATCGTAGATATCCTTGTCGAGCGGTTCACCCGGATGGATCTTGTTTTGAATTCCGTCGACCACTGCCATCATCAGCGCCGAAAAGGCCAGGTAGGGATTCGCACTCGGATCGGGACAACGAAACTCGATCCGCTTCGCCTTCGGGCTGGGGCTATACATGGGAATGCGGCACGCCGCCGACCGATTCCGTTGCGAGTAAGCGAGATTGACCGGGGCTTCGTAGCCAGGTACCAACCGCTTGTAGCTGTTGGTCGTCGGATTGGTGAATGCCAACAGCGCAGGGGCGTGGGTCAAGATCCCCCCGATCGCATACAGCGCTTCGTCGCTCAGCCCTGCGTAGCCACTTCCCGCGAACAGCGGTTGGCCATTTTTCCACAGCGAAATATGCGTGTGCATCCCCGAGCCATTGTCACCGTACAAGGGCTTGGGCATGAACGTGGCTGTCTTGCCGTGGTTCCAGGCGACGTTCTTGACGATGTACTTGAACAAGCACATGTTGTCGGCCATGGAAACCAGGTCGGAATACTTGAGATCGATTTCCGATTGCCCGGCAGTGGCGACTTCGTGGTGCTGGGCCTCGACATCCAAGCCGCACTCGATCATCGTCATCATCATCTCGTTGCGGAGATTCATGAGTTGATCGGCGGGAGGCACGGGAAAATAACCTTCCTTGTGCCGCAACTTGTAACCCAAATTCGGCCCATCTCCGGCAGCCTTGGTGTTGGTCCCGCGATTCCACTGGGCCTCGCTGCTGTCGATAAAGAAAAAGCTGTGCTGCGGGGCCTGATCGAACCGGATGTCGTCGAACACAAAAAACTCGGCCTCGGGACCGATGAAACAGGTGTCCGCCACGCCCGTGCTCTTTAGGTAATTGACCGCCTTGCGGGCCACGTTGCGCGGATCGCGGGTGTAATCCTCGCGGGTGATGGGGTCCTGGATATTGCAAATCATGCACAACGTGGTGATCTCGGTGAAGGGATCGATAAACGCCGTTTCGGGCTGCGGCACCAGGAGCATGTCGCTCTCGTTGATCGCCTGCCAACCGCGGATGCTCGAACCATCGAAACCCAGGCCATCTTCAAAGACTTCTTCTTCGAGCTTGCCGACGGGAATCGTGAAATGTTGCCACAAGCCCGGGAAATCCATGAACCGCAAATCGACGGCATGCACGCCGCGTTCGCGGCACAGTGCGAGAACATCTTGGGGCGACATTTCAAATTCCCTTTCCAGAAGTGGACTACGAACCATCGGTTTCCATCACTGAACCGATTCACTGCACGCCACGATACAACAGAAAACCCCCTCTGGCCAGCAGGCCACAGGGGGTTCTCGGTAAACTGGACTCACGGCGACGGCTTACGCCATCCGCAGGGTCGCTAGGATTTCGCGGACTACCTTGTAAGGCTCGGCGTTCGAGGCCGGTCGGCGATCTTCCAGATAGCCTTTCCAGCCATTTTGGACCGTACCGATAGGTATGCGGATCGACGAACCGCGGTCGCTGACGCCGTAGCTGAACTTGTCGATCGATTGGGTTTCGTGCAAACCCGTGAGGCGCTGGTCGTTGTCCGAGCCATAGCTGCCGATGTGGTCTTTGTGACGCTTCCGGAACTTCTCGCAGATGCCCTTGATGAACTCTTCGCCACCTTTTTCACGAATTGCCGTGGTGGAGAAATTAGTGTGCATGCCGCTGCCGTTCCAGTCCCCTTTGACCGGCTTGGGATGCAGCTCGATGGTCACGCCATGCTTTTCGGCATTGCGGTGCATCAGGAATCGGCTCAGCCACAGGTCATCGCAAGCCCGCTTGGCACCCTTGCCAAGAAGTTGAAATTCCCATTGGCCCTTCATCACCTCGGCATTGATCCCGGTGATCGACAAGCCGGCTGCCAGGCAAGCGTTGAGATGGTCTTCCACGATGTCGCGTCCGACGCAATTCATGACCCCCACCGAGCAATAATAAGGACCCTGGGGACCCGGATACCCATCCTGCGGGAAGCCCAGCGGCTTACCATTTTTCATGATGGTGTATTCTTGCTCGAAACCAAGCCACAGATCGGGATCGTCTTCAAAACTCCCGCGGCTGTTGCTCGTATGGACCGAGCCATCGGCGTTCAAGACTTCGCACATCACCAGCGAGGCATTGCTGCGCTCCGGATCCTTGATGATCCGCACGGGCTTGAGCAAACAATCGCTGCTGTGTCCCTCGGCCTGCTGGGTGCTGCTGCCGTCGAACGACCAACCGGGGCATTCTTCCGGCGTCCGTGGTTCGCTGTCAACGATTTTGGTTTTGCTCCGGATGCTGGGTTCCGGCTTGTAACCGTCCAACCAGATGTACTCTAGTTTGTAACTCATCTTAAAATACACTCCTCAAAGTAAACGAAAAAAATTGTGTCGCCGCATCCCTCAGGGATTCGTGTTGTCGCTCCATGGACAAACCGCACCAATCAGGAGTGGATATCCCGACTGGTCGACAACTTGGTTTCTAACGAACATATTGTTTCGACCGCATCGGAATAGGCTTCCGGGCGAGTCGTGAATTAGGATGTGCCGCCCCAGGTCTTGGTGACAGACTTCAGGCGAACCATAATGGTAAAATTATCAGGGCTCGACTGCTAGTCGCCCGCCAGGGGTTTCAGGGCCGATCATTTATTCAAATTGGGTGCCATGCCCACACCGGTACTCCGGTATGGGCATGAGAATCTCCGCACAAACATGGCCAAGGCGGGGTACCGCCGTGGCCATGGCACCCTCCGTTTTTGGTAACTGATCGGCCCCGCTAGGGGTTTGACGGGGAACATCACTGCAATGAGGGGACACCCTGCTAACCTGCAAAAAATAGCCGACAATGCCCCGGGGGCATTGCGGTCTGGCCAGCATCAGAAATCCGCCTTTTGGTTGCTAACTGCCGGTTTTTTACCAAACCGACGGCTAACAACGCACTTGCTGTAGCAATCTGGGTGCCAAGATTTTGCCAGCCAGCTCCCGTTTTCTCTAACCGGTTACATAGCATATATTTACTTCACGACACCAACAACCGCCAGAAGCGGATCGCACCCCGGCCTGCATGGCTTTACCGCACTGCTTGCCGATCTTCTGGGCACCGAAGCCACCGCTATAAATTCCGTAGCAATTCAGTGGAAAGAAGAAATAGAACGCGGATGAACGCTGATTCAGCTGATTTCCACGGATGTCGCTGGCCAACTGAGTATGTGTTGTTGTACACGGACTGAAGTACATCACCTAAGAATGAAAGTCCTCCTATCAGCGAGAATCCGTTAAATCCGTGTTCATCCGTGTTCTATTCTTTCTCGAGCTGAGGTCAATTGCACTAAGCTTAACTTCAGACGGCTGACGTGTTTTCAAATTCCCAATTTACCAGCAACCCACGCCGCATTGCCAATACGATTCTAATCCCCATGACCGATCCCGCATCCCCCACACCGCAGCGCAAGTTGAAGTTCCTGCCCACTAAGGCCAACTTCAAACTCCTCGAACCGTTAGGGGTCGGCACCGTCGGTGTGGTCTATCGAGCCGAAAGCCCCGACATTCAGGGTCCCGTGGCGGTCAAGCTCCTGCACCCTTCGATTGCCCACGATGAAACCATCGTCGATCGCTTCCAACGTGAGATCGTCATCATGGAGCGGCTCAACCATCCCCACATTGTCCGCAACTACGGCGGCGGCATCATGGATGGTCAGTTTTTCTATGCCATGCAACTCCTCGAGCGCGGCAATCTCAAGGATCGCATCAAGAAATCGGGGCCGCTCACTTGGCAGCAGACCGCCGCCTATTCGGCACAAATCGCCTCGGCCCTGCAACACGCCCACAACCACGGCATCATCCACCGCGACCTCAAATCCAGCAATCTGTTTTTCGACAGCCACGGCAAACTCCTGCTCGGCGATTTCGGCATCGCCCGCGATACCCACGATGCCGACATCACCGACACCGGCGTCGCGGTTGGCAC
>CALMBE010000589.1 GCA_937860165.1 uncultured Planctomycetaceae bacterium | reverse complement strand
TTGCCCAGACCGCCGACGAGCGGCACGCGGTCGGCGATGTTCGCCCCGACCGTCGCCCCCCAATAACTCAATTGCTCGAACACCAGGCTATATCCCGTGAAGCCGATTCCTAATGTAGTCAGCAGGAGCCCCATGCCTAGGATCCAATTCAGTTCGCGGGGTCGCCGATAGGCACCCGTGAAGTAAACTCGCATCTGATGCAAAATAATGGTGGCCACCATCATCGTCGCGGCCCACTTGTGGAGACTGCGAAAATACCAACCGAGCGTGACATGTCGGGTGATATGTTCGACCGATTCGTAAGCCGTGGCCGCGGAGGGCTGATAGTAAATCGCCAACAAGATTCCTGTGAAGACTTGGACCAGGAACAGGTATGCAGGAGTTCCTCCCAAGCAGAACCACCACCGCTTCATGTGGTAGGGGACCGGCTCATTGGTCATTTCGCGTAGCGCCTCCGGATCGATCGGAACGCGTTCGCCGAACCAGTTTGCCAGGGTGCTCATGCCAAATCCCCTGGTGGGGGTGAGACGTCTGCCGCTTCTTTTCCCGCCCCGGCGAACCGGCGATAGGTGGTTTCGTCGATTGGCTTTATGGGCATGTTGATGTAGAGCAAGCCCCCTTCGACTTTAAGTGGATACTCGGGCAACGATTGATTTGCTGACAGGGGCGGGCCAGCGGTCGGCCGACCCTCGGGATCGAAGGCCCCCAAGTGACAGGGGCAATAAAAGCGGTCATTCTGCGGCTCCCAATGAACTCGGCAGCCTAGGTGAGGACATACACTCGACAGGGCGAGAAAGTCCGCCTCCGTCGGGCCCATTTCATGTTCTGCTTCCTTTGATTCAGAAGTTTTGCGTGTGATCACTACCGGCACACCCGTTGGTGACTGAAAAGAGAGTGCTTGCCCTGGGAGAAGACTTGATACATCGGTGACGAACATCCAAGCCGTTCCCTCTTCCGAGGGATAGAGATACTGTCCCGCGCAGCGGAGGAACATGCCATAGCCGAGCGCCAAACCGCCGGCCATCGCTCCCGTGGTCACCGCACTGTTGGTAAGAAAGCTTCTTCGATCCGGAACATCCACCATGAGGGATCCTAAATGAAGTTGGAAACCTACGCGAAATCTCATGCTACTCGCCGACTGAAGTCAACAGACTCGCCAGTCTAATCGTACATTGATTGAATGCAAGAAGGGAATAGTAGTTTCCTCATTGAGGCGAGTTAGATTTTTAGAAAGCGGAATTAAGCTCGCTTTGAATTCGAACAACACGCTGATGTAAAAAACGCCTGAGGGTTGCAACCCCCAGGCGCTGAGTTTTTTTGGTAAAGGGTGAGTGGTCGTTACTTGCCGACTTTTCCGAGCGCTGCTTGCGCGGCGGCCAGTCTGGCAATCGGTACTCGGAACGGGCTGCACGACACGTAATCGAGTCCTACCTTGTGGCAGAATAGGATCGAGTCGGGGTCGCCGCCGTGTTCACCGCAGATGCCGCATTTGAGATTTTTCTTGACCGAACGGCCCTTGGTGACGCCCATCTCGACAAGTTGTCCGACTCCCGTGACATCCAGAGACTGGAACGGATCGCGGAGGAGGATTTCCTTGTTGAGATAGTCGGGCAGAAACGTGTTGATGTCATCGCGGCTGTAGCCGAACGTCATTTGAGTGAGGTCGTTGGTCCCGAAACTAAAGAAGTCGGCGAGTTCGCCGATTTGATCTGCCGTCAGGGCCGCCCGGGGGATTTCGATCATCGTGCCGATGAGGATCTCGAGCTTGCCAGAATACTTTTTCTCGGTTTTTACTTCCTCGATGACTTCGCGGGTGCGATCGGCCAGCAATTTCAGCTCGGCGGCCGTGCCGACCAAGGGGATCATGATCTCAGCCTGGGCGTCGATTTTCTTTTGCTTGCAAGCGATTACGGCTTCGGTGATGGCCGTGACCTGCATGTCGAGGATTTCGGGATAGGTCACCGCCAAGCGGCAGCCGCGATGACCGAGCATGGGATTCTGCTCGTGCAAAGCCAAGACCCGATTCTTGACATCGGCCCGTTTGACTCCCAGCCGCGAGGCCATCTCGGCCTGACTCTTGTCGTCGTGGGGGAGGAATTCGTGCAGCGGGGGATCAAGGAGTCGGATCGTGACCGGCAAGCCTTTCATGGCAGTGAAGATGCCGATGAAGTCTTTGCGTTGCAAAGGCAACAGTTTCTTGAGGGAAAGTTTGCGATCGGCTTCATTCTCGGCGAGGATCATTTCGCGCATCGCCATGATGCGGTCCCCCTCGAAGAACATGTGCTCGGTGCGACACAAACCGATACCTTGAGCACCGAAATCACGGGCTCGCTTGGCATCGTCGGGGGTGTCGGCATTGGTGCGGACTTTCATGGTGCGGAACTTGTCGGCCCACTGCATGACCAAGTTGAAGTCGCCGGAGAGCTTGGGAGTTTGCGTGGCGATTTCACCGGCCATGACTTCGCCGGTCGAGCCATCGATAGAAATAACATCTTTGTGGGTGAAGACTTTGCCGCCGACTTTGAACTTGCGGGCCTTCTCGTCGATCTGTACTTCGCCTGCCCCGGCGACGCAGCATCGTCCCCAACCGCGGGCGACCACGGCTGCGTGGCTGGTCATGCCACCGGTGCTGGTCAGGATGCCAGCCGCGGAGTGCATGCCTTCGATGTCCTCGGGATTGGTTTCTTTGCGGACGAGAATTACTTTCTCGCCTTCGAGGGTGCGATCAACCGCCTCGGCAGCCGTGAACGCGGGCTTACCATAGGCGGCACCCGGGGAAGCAGGGAGGCCAACGGTGAGCATATGACCAGCCTTCTTAGCGGCGATCTTGGCTGCGGGACTGAAGCTCGGAAGGAGCAGTTGCGTAAGATCACCCGCCGGGATGCGGAGGACGGCTTCTTGCTCGGTGATGAGCTTTTCCTTGACCATGTCGCAGGCGATTTTCACAGCCGCCGCACCGGTCCGTTTGCCGTTGCGCGTTTGCAGCATATAGAGAGTGTTTTTCTCGATCGTGAACTCGATATCTTGCATTTCGCGATAATGCTTTTCGAGACGATTCTTGATTTCGATCAATTGGTCGTAGACTTTTTTGTTCCATTTGGCGAGTTTATCGACGGGTTCAGGGGTGCGAATCCCGGCGACCACGTCTTCGCCCTGGGCGTTAATCAGAAATTCGCCGTAGAACTTGTTCTCGCCGGTTGACGGATTGCGCGTAAACGCCACGCCGGTGCCGGAATCGTCTCCCATGTTGCCGAAGACCATCGATTGCACGTTGACGGCGGTGCCCAGGAGGCCGGTAATGTTTTCCCCCTGCCGATACTTAACGGCTCGGGCCTGCATCCAGCTCCTGAAAACCGCTTCGATCGATAGTTCCAGTTGCCTAAAAGGATCCTGCGGAAACGGTTTGCCGAAGTTTCGCTTGAAGACATCTTTATAGGCACCGCACAACTCGACCATGCCTTCCAACGGCACATCGTTGTCGGTGGCTGCTTTGTAGCGTTTCTTGATTCTGTCGAATGCTTGTTCAAAGTGTTCGTGATCGACTCCACATACCACGTCACCGAACATGTTTATCAGGCGGCGATAAGCGTCGTAGGCGAATCGCTTTTGACCGGTGGCGTTGGCGAGTCCGACGACCGCTTCGTCGTTGAGGCCGAGATTCAGAATCGTGTTCATCATGCCGGGCATCGACGCGGCAGCGCCGGAGCGAACCGAAACCAGTAGCGGCGCCTTCATGTCGCCAAACTTTTTGCCAAGTTCTTTTTCCAAAATCGAGATATTGCGGTGTACTTCGTCCAGCAAACCGATGGGGAGCTTCTTGCCCTGCTTGTAATATTGGTCGCAAACTTCGGTGGTGATGGTGAAGCCTGGAGGGACGGGGAGCCCAATGCTGGTCATTTCGGCCAGGTTGGCCCCCTTGCCACCCAAGAGTTGCTTTTGTTTGCCATCGCCCTCGGTCTTGGACTTGCCGAAGTAATAAACCATTTTCATTGCAGCGTTCTTTGCCATGTCTGTGCTTAACCCCTTTTGACGTCTCTTCCTGACCAGTCTGGACAGTGAGCCAGTCAGGTCAATGTGAGAGTGCAGATTGATTTAGTAGGTTTATCTCGATAGAGTCTGAAAATCGACGCGGCCATGTTGCATGCCGCCCAGATTCCCTTTGGATCAGACTCTTACCGGGCCCGCATGTGGGGGGGCCCCCAAACCGGATCAGTTAGCATCGATCTGGCGAGAAAAAACGAACCAGTCACTGTAGTTTGCGGTAACCAAATCGTCAAGGAGTACTCAGTTCAATCCCAGGGCCGATCAATTATTTATTTTGGGGTGCCATGCTCACGCTGGTACTCCAGAGTGAGCATGTGAATAGTCTAG
>CALMBE010000588.1 GCA_937860165.1 uncultured Planctomycetaceae bacterium | reverse complement strand
GCTAGTGGTTGGTGGTTGGTGGCTTGTGGTCAGCCGAGAGCTAAGAGCTTCTTGCCCTTCTTCCGCCGCTAGACACCCCGCGGCGAACCCCTTAGAATTTCTGCTTACCGCTGGGGCGGTAGCTCAGTTGGGAGAGCGCTGCGTTCGCAATGCAGAGGTCGAGGGTTCGACTCCCTTCCGCTCCACTTTTTACTTCGTAGCTTTGATTGGCCTTTCTCTGTGATACAGAGTTTCTGCAAGCTTCCGCGCCTTCCGTGGCCACCGCCCTCGAGACCGGCAATAACTAGGAAACGGAAATGCCCAGCTCTAAATTCCAAAAAGAACTGTCAGCTAAGCAACGCGACGAGCTGCTTGCAACTTTAAAGACCCGGTTCGAGAAAAACTTGGCCAGACACAAGGGGCTCACTTGGTCGAAAGTCGAAGTCAGGATCGAGAGAAGTCCCTCGAAGTTGTGGTCACTTAACGAAATGGAACGCACTGGCGGCGAGCCGGATGTGGTGGGTCACGATAAAAAGTCCGGCGAGATCATCTTCTACGATTGCTCTGAAGAATCCCCCAAAGGCCGGCGAAGTGTTTGTTTCGACCGCGAAGGCCTCGAATCCCGCAAAGAACACAGGCCAGAGAATAACGCGGTCGATATGGCGGCGGCCATGGGTATTCAAATCCTTTCAGAACTGGAATACCGCGAACTACAAGAACTGGATGATTTCGACTTAAAAACGTCGAACTGGGTCGAAACACCGGCTGCCATCAGAAAACTTGGCGGTGCGCTCTTTTGCGATCGCCGCTACGGCCAGGTTTTCACATATCATAACGGTGCGCAATCTTGCTACGCCGTTCGCGGTTTTCGTGGCTGTCTGAGGGTCTGACTTCAGAGCATGCAACCATTCCCTCCTCCCCGTGCCGCGTATGTTCATGTTCCATTTTGTAGGCATCGCTGCGGGTACTGCAATTTCACAGTCGTGGCGGGCCGCGATGATTTGGTGGAACCTTTTCTCGCAGCACTGGCTACGGAATTGAGTTGGCTCGGCTCGCCGCAGACTGTCGATACTCTGTATTTCGGCGGAGGAACACCCACACACCTTGCGGCCGCAGCTCTTCGGAAACTCTGCGACTTGGCACTCGAATGGCACCCCCTGGCGCAGGGCTACGAATGGACCGTGGAGGCGAACCCAGGGGATCTCGACCTCGAACGCATCGCCGTGCTGGCCGAGGCGGGAGTCAATCGTATCAGTTTGGGTTGCCAATCGTTTCACTCCGCAAAGCTCAAATTGCTCGAACGCGATCACACGGCCCAGGACATCGAGCAATCCGTGCTGTTATGCCGCAATGCAGGCTTGCAGGTTTCGCTCGACCTCATCTTTGGCGCTCCCGGTGAATCGCTCGACGACTGGCTTCGCGATCTCAGGCAGGCCCTGGAACTCGAACCCGATCACTTGTCGACTTACGGGTTAACTTTCGAGCGCGGCACGCAGTTCTGGAATCGGCTGCAACGGGGCGAGCTCCGTGGAGTCGGCGAAGCAATTGAACGCGAGATGTACCTGGCAACCATCGATACCCTCGTGGCGGCGGGGTTAGAACACTACGAAGTCTCGAATTTTGCCCGCCCCGGGTGTCGCAGTCGCCACAATGAAACTTACTGGTCGGGCCGAGGTTATTTCGCCGCCGGGCCAGGGGCTTCGCGCTACGTCGATGGCATCCGTCAAACGAATCACCGCAGCACGACTACCTACCTGCGACGAATCGAACAAGGGAAATCTCCCGTTGCCGAGGAAGAATGTCTCGATGCGGAAGCGAGTGCCAGAGAGGCTTTAGTATTTGGACTGCGCCGGCTAGAAGGGATTGATCGACAGGAATTTTCCGGCCGCACAGGATGGAAAATCGACCAACTGATCGCGGTCCCCTTACGCCAGCTTGTTGCGGGAGGATTCCTGTCAGACGATGGCAAACGCATCCGACTCACGCGAAACGGCTTGCTCGTGAGTGACAGTATTTGGCCAGAGCTGTTGTGAAGAGGATAGGCCCGCGAATAGCGCGAATCATCGCTAATAAATCAAATTCAGTAGTTCCAAATTCCGGTCGAAACAAACCGTTCCAGAACAGAGCCTCGGGCTATTCGCGTCCATTCGCGTAATTCGCGGGCAGATTATTTTACAGCGGCGCGCGGGGCAAGCGACGGGGAAAAGGAGGCGCATCGCACTGCGGCGGATAGCCACCGGTTTCCTCGGCCCAGGCTCGGCGATCTTCTTCGCTAGCGTAATAGCGGAGCCACATGTCGGGATCGTCCCCCACGTTGGCACAGTCCCAGTGCAAGTAATTTTTCCGCCTTTCGATCAACTTCTCAAACGAAGGAAGTATGTCGCGATAAACCAGGCAATAGAGCTGCCGATCGCTGAGGTGTTCGGTGAAATCGAGCACGATCCGCTTTTCAAAGAGACGATCTACCGTGTAGTGCAACATCTCGTGGAGTTGCTCATCGTTGAGCAGGTCGGGTCCGGGAATATCCAACCGCGGCTCGAACCAGTCGCCAATGGGGAGCATCGGGGCTCGTTCCCACTCCAACATCGATTCCAAGAATTCGTTTTCGCTCGAAGTGCTCATCACTTCCGCGTTGACACAGCCAATCGATTCGTCGAAGAGCGGCTCCAACGCGTCGCGCAACTGGGCATTTCGCAGGAGGTGCTCTACTTCATCCGATCGGTGAGAGTGTGATGAATTCATGGGATTCTAAGCTAAGGATCGAGCGATACTAAAAAAGGTTGGAGAGAGAAATCCCCGGGCGAATTTCAGCGCCCGAAGGAATTGCCCTACTCTCGGCAAATAACCAACTCCCATGTTTGACTTTATCAACGACGGCGTGGTCTGAAAATGTTTTTGCCCCCCAGATTGAGCCAGAACGAAAAAATCTCGAATCAGGACCGTTACGACCGGTAATGTCCCCCCAAGTTCTGCCAGCACAGCTTGCGAGACTGGCAAATCAGTAAGCCGCCCCCCGTGAATACTGTACGCGGACTTCGAATTACTTATCCCAATGGGATTGAATCTTTCAGCCCAGGGTTGTCCACCATAGGCGGACTACCCTGGGCTGAAAGATGAAACCCCGTCGGGGTTGGTCACGAAGAATTGCTAAATTTGGTTCAATTACGTCGTGTCGTCGCGCCAAAAAAGCCACTTCCAAGATGCGAGAGAAATCAACTCGACACGATGGCAGAGGATCGTTAACTGGAAGCAGTGCAGCTAGCCCCCCCCCGCAAGCCACTTCGCGTCAGTCCACCGGGGTGCCCATTTCTCGCATCAAGAATTTCATGTCGTCCCAGGCGTCTTTTTTCGCGGCGGGGTTTCTCAATAGGTAGGCCGGGTGATAAGTGCAAATTACCTGGATTCCTTGATACTCATGGACTCGGCCACGGAGCTTGCCAATTGTTTCGGTCGTGGCGAGCAAATTCTGAGCAGCGACAGAACCCAGGCAGCAGATGAACTCAGGTGCGATCAACTGCAACTGTCGATTCAGAAATCGGCGGCAGTTCTGGGACTCCTCGGGAGTTGGGTTGCGATTTCCAGGGGGACGGCACTTGAGCACGTTGAGAATATAAACATCTTCGCGTCGCAGTTGGCAGGCTTCGAGGATTTTGTTCAGTAATTGCCCCGAGCGGCCCACGAAAGGCTCTCCCTGGCGATCTTCGTCGGCACCTGGCGCTTCGCCCAACAAGCAGAGTCGAGCTTGGGGATTGCCCACGCCGAATACGATTTGAGTGCGGGTGCTTGCCAATTCCAGACACGCCGAACAGTCGGTCACCTCTTGGCGTAGAGTTTCGAGCGTCGGGGCAACAGAGCAGGGCAGAGGGCCCTCTTCGAGGGGTGGTTGGCTCATTGGGGCAATGCCCTCCAGGGGGCCAATTTCCTCGGTTATAATTACATCGGGCCGAAGTGGTTTGGCATTCCGAAGCGTTTCTGCCTGGGGGAGCTGGTGTACACCGGCAGCTTGCAGGCTCTCAAGCAACTGACGAGCCTGGCGGAAAACCGTGGTTTGCGGCGGGTCGACCATACTAGGCTTTGTCTCAAAACGTGAGCCGAACGCGCTAGCGTCGGGTGAATTGCACTTGAATGATCGGTTTCTCAGAGAATCCGAGGCTAGCGCCTACGGCTCATGAACTGTTTTTGAGACAAAGCCTAATTCAACAAGAACTCTCCGAGGGAACCTGGCACGAATCTGCCGCAGGAAAGTCCCAGAAGCTGTGGGAAATCGTCCGGAATCGCAGTCTACGCTTTCCAGGCGAGGATTATAAGCCCCGGAGGGGATTGCGCGTGGCGGTGACCTAGGGAGTTGGTTAGGATGGGGGATTGACCACAATTGAGTGGCACGAGAGGTCTT
>CALMBE010000587.1 GCA_937860165.1 uncultured Planctomycetaceae bacterium | reverse complement strand
AATTCGAAGTATTCATCTAATCGTCGATGTAACAAATTATGTCATGCTTGAACTCTTTAATCACCACGTAGAGTGGATTAAGGGACATCGTGTCAAGTCCCTAAAGTTCGTGGTACTACCCCTGTAAATTATTAGAACGCGGGGGTGCTGCGGGCACCTGTGTGGGGACCTCACAACCACCTGGATTCAGGGGTCCCTTATTACGAAGGAATCGAGCCATGTTGGTCCTATCTCGCAAGAAGAACGAAAGTATCGTAATCAACGACGACATCACCATCGTGGTCGTTGAAATTCGTGGTGACAAGGTACGTTTGGGTGTCGAAGCCCCCAAGGAAGTGCCCGTGCATCGCAACGAAGTTTACGAAGCGATTCGCCGTAACCAACATGCGAACGACGAACAAGCGGCTCCCCAGCAAGAACCCACCAGTTCGGCAGAGTAAGGGCTTAGCTGGTTACTCGCGCCGCCCTTCTCGGTCGTCCCTTTTTTGACGCGCCAGGCGGTTGGGTTTTCTGTTATCCCTCGATCAAAAGGGAATTCTTGTTTCACCTGCCGCAAGTTTTTCTGCGCCCTTGATTTGCTGCTCGCAATCGAGACAATGGGCCGTTTACCGTCGCAGCAGTTACCTGTGCTGCAATGGCCCCTTCGTCTAGTGGTTAGGACACCGGCCTTTCACGCCGGCAACGCGGGTTCGAGCCCCGCAGGGGTCACTCGTTGGGGACTGGGGGAAGAAATCACTTCCGTTGCTGTTGAATCATTACTAGGATTCAAATCGCGCACAGAGTAACACGAGTCTCCGAGTCGTGCCGTAACTTTATAAAAAGGGCACGAGTCGGAGACTCGTGTTACTCTGAATACGGCAAAATCACTCTACCTCAGAACTGCCGCCACGAGCCGTGTTCGGCAAATGCCGTGGCGAAGGCCTCTTCTTCCGCTTCCAAGGACTCGACTGCAATCGTCTCGGGTGCGAATCTTCCCGCGTGTCGGGAATGATGGCGACCGCGATTCTCTTTCGGTGCGGTGCCGAGATCGATCAGCTCTGCATTGCCGAAGGCCGCGTCGATGTGACTTTCCTCGGTCCTGCTGTGAACCAAGCCACCTCCATGGGCACGCCGCTCGCCCGTGAGATTCGATCCACCCAGCGACAGCGAATTAACGCCCCGCCGCTCGAGCTCGCCGAAAGTCGACTCCGCCGCGGAAGCCTCGATTTGGGTGCTCGAGATTGCGGCTGAGGGAGTGGGTTCAATATCTATCGCCAAACTAGGAGCGGTCGTAGTTGCAACTGAAAGAGCAGGACGGGAACTTCCCCCAAAGGACGTTGCATACCCAAGCGACACTGGACCAGACACCTGGTTCGATGCGGACTGGTCGGAAGTTCTGACAGCCGACAAGTTACCACTAGAAATGCCCTCGCCGTAAACTTCTTGCCAAACCGCTTGGTCAACAGAATTCACTTTTCCATCGCCGTTGGAATCCCCGTCTGAAAGTGTAGCTCCACTGGTGGTTCCCATGTGGCGTTGCATGGCGAGGAAGTCTCGGCCATCGACATCGCCGTCACCGTCGAAATCGGGGTTAAGAACTTGAGCGCCGGACGTGTTGCCGTCATCCCCATACTCGGCCCGCCACATTTTCAAGTCTTCGATGTCGACTCGACCATCGCTGTTGGCGTCCCCTTGAGTACCCAAGGCACCGCTGGTAATACCGAAATTCCGCTGCAAAATCAGCAAGTCCCGACCATCGATATCGCCGTCTTCGTCGAAGTCCGGTCCGTGGATCAGTTGGAATCCTGGATCGGGTGCCGTGGAAACGACCGTGATCGCATAATCCTCGACTTCGCCTCTGAGTGCTTCACCATGGATATCATTGATTCCCTGCTCACCGTAACGGAGGCGAGCATAGACAACCCCATCCAGTAACTCTGCCAGTTCGGCGGTCGGCACGCTGACTACGTGCTGCGACAACCCCGCAGGGAGGAGCAGATCGGTGTAGACACGCTCGGAGGCGTCGAACACCGTGTCCCCGTTCCAGTCAAACCAGGCTTGAAGCCAGCCCCCGAAGGTGTGGGCTGTAATGTCCAAAGTCAATGAAGTCGAATTGTCCAACAGCGTGCTGAACACAATTCCATTTTCATCATCGGTACCATTACTATCGTCGGTTTCGGAGCCTGTGAAGCCATTGAGCTCATTGTCGACTCCAGCACCAAGGTACAGGTTACCGTCGACAATATGCCGGGCGCCATTTTGAGATAAAAGCGTAGCTCCGTAAGCGGCAGGTAGATCACCCCAATCTGCCGTGGCGTTGTTCTTCAGACCGAACTCGAGCCCAGTCTGGATCGAACCCACGGTCAGCGTGATCTGAAACTCCCAATCGTTCTCGTCGAATCGACTCCCGTCGGGATTCAATAAGCCCGCAGGCGTAGTTTGCCGATACTGGACCTCGTCAAAATCGATTCGCACACTGTAGGACCCAGGATTGAGGGAGTTGAAAACAAACGAGCCATTGGCAGCCAGGGCCACGGACTCGTCGCTGGCATCGAGCATGTTGTCGCCGTTGAGGTCCAGATAGACTGTCGCCACGCTTCCCATCAAACCATTCTCGAAGCTCTGGCGAGTCCCCGTTTCATTGATGTCTTCAAACACAACGCCTGAGATGGCGACCGTGCCGTTGCCGGTGCCACCATCCGGGTTAACAGTGAATCCAAAGTGGACGTCGCTCCGCTCAAGTCCTGGCGCGAAGAAGAAGGCAGTCGAAGCATTCTCGGGGTTTACAGGCACGCCAAAGGAACCGGTGGTCCCTGCCAAGACCTTAACGGCATAGAATCCCGGCGTGGCTTCCAGATCCTCGAAGCTGTAGTGGCCCCCGACCGTTGTTCGGAAGGGATCGACACCTGGGGTAAAGACACCGTTTTGATTGATGTCGATAAACACCACGGCCCCTCCGATGACGACGTCGTTGCCATCCTGGACACCATTTTCGTTCAAATCCGCGTAGACGATGCCGCTGATGTCGACGATTTCCTCTGGCTGGGCATTGGGCGTCAAGAGGATATTCAACTCGGGCACCGAACTCGTTACTCCGGAATTGAAGCCGTAAAATGCCGAAATCGTGGTGCTGCCCATGTTGTCCACGGGAGTGGCTAGCACGCGTTCGCCATCGAACTGAATCTCTGCTTGTGCCAAGACACCAGCAACGGCAGCGATGTTTAAGTCGTTTTCGAGGCCCGCTGCCGCGAGCGAAGTGGGATCAATGCGAATATCGTAAGTGAGACCCACTGGCAAATCGAAAAAGTAGTTTCCATCGGCACCGACTTGGTAATGAGGATCGGTCGCGTCCCGGACTCCATTGGAATCAAGGTCGGCGTAAACAATTACTCCCGCTGCCCACGATTCCTGGTCGGGATTCAAGCCACGGACAAATTGGTGGGACCCATCCCCGAAGTAGCGGAAGTCGCGGTCATCATCGGGGTCAAACAAGTCCATACCCGGATCAAATAACTCCGTTTCAAGGTAGCGGGTGAAATTATCCGCGGACCCAGAGGAGTCGGAGTAGAAGCGATTGCCATCGTCGTCCACGCCGACGGCCCCTTGAATCCGCCCCGTTCCTTCCACGCCAATACCGTGAAACGCTAGCTCATAAGTGGCAATATCCAACTCGACTTCTCCAAAGTTCTCGAAGACCAGCCGCCAGCCGTCGACGATAATCTCTCCGTCGTAGTCCCCGAGTTTATCATTGTCACCAGGGGTAGTAGTATTGATGGCCCTAACGGGAGTGCCATCCGAATTGAGTCGGGGCTTGCCTTCGGTGCGTTCGCCCCAGTGGCGATTCGTGGTGTACACGGCCTGAAGACCGCCCCCGCCAGGGCTGAGCACCCCGATGGGATCGGTGATCGCCTCGAAAAAGATGTCTTGATGGATACCATTATCTGCATTGGGTAGTTCGTAAGGCTTGAGCTCACTGACGGTTCCATCGGGAGACACGATGGAAATCCGCAAGAAATCCATGGCGTTCTCATCACCCCGAATATCAATCTGGAGCTCAATCCATTCCACAGTCATGGCAGGGACGCCGATGATGGGAATACCATTCTGTCCAAAAGCCACCGCTCCGAAGTCGCGGGTGTTCACGGGGGGCATGTCGCCAGAGAAAGGCCCATCTGGGGCTTCCGGTTCTGGCGGTTCCTCACCCGGCATAGGAGGCGGAGGCACCCCAGGGACAGCCGGATCGTCTTCAACGCCAAACTCATTCAAAAAGTCAATGAAGGCGTTCGGTTCATTGATCGGACCATCGCCATTGGGGTTTACGCCACCAGGGATGCGAAGTTCTCCAGTCATTTCATTACTGATAGCGGCAGGCAGAATTTTAGGACCGGCTATA
>CALMBE010000586.1 GCA_937860165.1 uncultured Planctomycetaceae bacterium | reverse complement strand
GCCCCTTCCCCCACAACGACTGGCAAGCCTGCGATCAAATTCTCTCGGAACTTCGCCACGAGTACCGCAAGGTGGTGATTGTCGTCGAAGGGGTGTATAGCATGGATGGCGACTATCCCGATCTACCCAAGTTCGTGGAAGTCAAAAAGCGACACAAGACTTTCTTGATGGTCGACGAAGCCCATTCGATGGGAACCATGGGTGAGCACGGCCGGGGAATGTCGGAATTCTTCGACGTGAACCCTCGCGATGTGGACCTCTGGATGGGGACATTAAGTAAATCGTTTGGAAGTTGCGGAGGTTACATCGCCAGTTCCAGCGAACTGGTCGAGTATCTCAAGTACACTGCCCCGGGTTTCGTGTACAGCGTCGGCCTGAGTCCTCCCAATGCGGCTGCGGCCTTGGCGTCGCTCAAGCTGTTGCAAGCGGAACCCGAACGCGTCACCCGTCTGGCTCAAAATTCACGCTTATTCCTACAGCTTGCCCAGGAAGCTCAACTCAACACGGGATTGAGCAACAACACCCCCGTGGTGCCGGTGATTACTGGGAACTCACAACATGCCCTGCGACTTTCCCACGCCCTGTTTCTGCGCGGGATCAACGTCCAGCCGATTCTCTACCCGGCCGTCGAGGAAAGCGCCGCGCGGCTCCGATTCTTCATCACCAGTTCCCATTCGGAAGAGCAGATTCGTACGACCGTGACCGCCACGGCTGAGGAACTTGCCAAAATTCAAAAGCCAGTAGCTTCCGAGCCCCATTTTGCCAAGGCTCATTCGGCTAGCGAATCGTCGCTTTTCCTGTAGACCGGATAACCGATCCCAATCGGCAAAATCAGCACCGGCTGCGTTGCTGATCCCTATTCGCTCTTAGCTTTACCCCCCACGGCCGCCTGACTAAACTGGAGGTGGGGGATTTTCGAAAGCGTGTGGCCTGCCCACCCAGGGCAGTGTCGATATTGTTCTTTCTCCATTATTCATTCTCCAAGTTTGTTCGGGGGCGATTCAAACTTGAGGTTGTCGATTGGTGCGCTCTGCTGCGCGGTTGAAAACCTATGGCGTCAAGGTTCCCTATGTCACAAGCAATTGTCGATCCCGCCGAACTCCGGCGATTTGCCCATCAGCTCAGCCAGTTCAACAACGAACTGGAAGAACGACTCAACTCTCTGGCGAGCCAGTTGCATGGACTCAATAGTAGTTGGCGGGACCAAGAACACCGAAAGTTTTCGGAAGAATTTGAGCACCATCTGAAACTGATCGCACGTTCGATCGAGGCCTCCCGCGAATACGCCCCGTTCCTGCTCCGGAAGGCGGAACGAATCGAAGAATATCTCCAGCAAAAATAGAATTGCCTAGGCCCCGGGGCCGGGCACGTTTTCCTGATAATGTGTGTCCTATGTCCGAATCAGCCCAAGTTCGCTCCGTGGAAGCCATCGAACGGTTTCGCCTCGCCTTGGCGGAATTCGAGAAACGTGTCCAAGGTGCGCTCGACACGCTTTCTGCGGAACTGAATCGCGCGACGACCTGGCTAGAACACGATTGTCCCCACTATTGGAAAAACCAAGAAAAGGCCGCCGCCGATGCCGTTCACCAAGCCAAACGCGATGTCGAACGCTGCCTAATCTTTACCGTTGCGGACGAACAGCCTGCTTGTCGCGAAGAACGGGCCGCTCTCCAAGTTGCCAAGGATCGCCTGGATTATTGCCACGAAAAAAAACAACTTGTCCGGCATTGGCGGGGAGTCTTGCATCACGAGTTGTTCGAGTACCACGGACGGATTGGCCATTTGCGTCGTATCTTGGAAACCGATTTACCAGCCGCCCGAGCCAAGCTTCAATTGATTGTCCGCCGCATCGAAGGCTACCAAATCGAACAAGCCCCCGGTGCCCGGGAACCATGGCAGGAACCCACCGCAGCCAGCCCCACTCCAGAAAGTAAATAAACTATGCGCCCCTGGGACCTCGACACGAGTTCGGCACAACTTCGCCATGCAATCGAAGACCTGCAGCTTGCCTGGCAAGAGGTGAGCGAATCGTGGCACGACGGCGTGAGTCAAAACTTTTGCGAACAGGTGTTAGAACCCTTGGCCCCTGCTTGCAAGCGAAGTCTCGATGCGATTTCGCGGGTTCAGGACTTGGTGAATCGTATGCAGCGTGATTGTGAATCCTAGGAACACGCCTCGGCGAAATTTTATTCGTGACAAACGTGCAATTAACCTCCCGTCGCCAGTTGGAACTGATGCAGAAATTGCAGCAGTTGGCCGACGTCCGCGCTGCCGAGGAAATTCGTCTCGCGAACACTTTGCAAGCAGAGCTTGCCGCCGCCGAGAAAGACCACTTGCTGACCGTCAATCGGATCGACCGCGACTTTCCCCAACGCCGTCGCAATCTGGAAAACGAATACGCCGAAGCCAAACGCCAGGTCGGGCAGGAACATCGGCAGTCGGTCCAACAATTGAATGAGCAATTCGAGGCCCAGAAAAAACAAATCGACACTGATTTCAAGCAACTGCTACTATCCATCGAGCGGACCTACAAGGAAAAACAGTGGGAAGCGATGGCTGTGTTCGACGCTTCCAAGGACACCCCGCAACAATTGCTCGACCAAGCTTCCAAGCGGATCGCCACGCGCAAGTCACATGTCGATTCCCTCGAGCGTGATGCCGACACCCTGCTGGCGATGCGTCGGCTGGGGAAGCACGCCTCACAATTACCGGAATCCCAGCCAGAATCCTCCGTTTCACCGACTGGCCTCCGCACCGCCGAGGACCGCCAACAACAAACCTTGACCGAGTTGCACCGCGCGGTTCTCGATTTGCAGGCACAGCGTATGCCCGCGTTGTTATTCGAGGGGTTTCGCTTCCTGGTCTGGTTTGCGGTAGCCACGGCAGTGATGTTTGTCGTGGCACTCCCGCTGAGCGATTATTCCCCGCTCTATTCGGCAATTGCTGCCCCACTCTTAGGCGCTCTGCTAACAGGGATTATGTACTTGGTCCTCGGCCCGCGCGCGAGGCGCGCATCGCTCGAGCAGTTTGCCAAGATAAGTTCGCTCCTGAAATCTTCAGCCGAAATCGAAGTGCAGGCACGTCAAGAATCGCTCGAAACCAGCCAGCGGGAATTCGAAGTCATTCTCCACCGCAAGAACCAAGATATTGCCGCCGCGGAAGAACAACGGGCGAAAGCAAGTTCTGCCGGCGAGACTCGCAAAGTCGAATTATTCACGCAGGCCCAAAAAGGCTTCGATTCCAAACTCGCCGCGAGCGATGCCGAGTTGCAGCTTTCCCAAACTTCAATCGAAGAAAAGTTTCCTCCACTGCTGGTCCAACTGGCTGCGGACAAACAGATCGCCGCAAGCGACAACGAAACCCGTTTTGCCGAACGCCAGAGCGCCGCCCATACTCAGCACAACACTCAATGGCAGGCGATGGCCGAGCACTGGTTGACTGGCTTCCGTGAGGTGCAGGCTGAGCTTCTGGAAATGCAAACCGTCTGCGGTCGCTTCTTCCCCGACTGGTCGCACACCCAATGGCAAGACTGGCAGCGGCCGGAAACGATCCCCCCGGTGATCCAGTTCGGCAAGTGCCTGCTCCCACTCCAAGCCGTGAAAAATGGCATCTCAGCGAACCCGGAGTTAGTCCCTCCTGAGAAACAACTCCAACTACCGGCGTGGCTTTCGCTTGCCGAAAGTCCGCGTCTGGTCATCACCGCTGACGGGGCAGGGCGGTCACTTGCCAATCAAGTCCTCCAACTGCTGATGTTGCGATTCCTGACGGCCATCCCCGCCGGAAAATTGCGATTTACGATTATCGACCCGGCGGCCTTGGGCGAAAATTTTGCCACCTTCATGCACCTAGCAGATTACGACGAACAACTCATCGGCAAACGCATCTGGACCGATTCGCGGCAGATCGACGAGCGGCTTACCTTGCTCTCCGACCACATGGAAAAAGTCCTCCAAAAATACCTGCGCAACGAATTCACTTCGATTCACGACTACAACGCCCAGGCGGGCGAGGTCGCGGAACCGTTTCATGTGTTGGTCGTAGCCAATTTTCCTGCCGGTCTCAGCGACGCCTCCCTGCGCAAACTGAAAACGATTGCCACGACCGGGCCTCGGTGCGGAGTTTATACCTTGCTGAGCGTCGATAAATCGCTCAAGCTCCCGACGGAGTTTCCCATGCAGGAGCTGCTCACCGGTGCCGTGCATCTCGACTGGTCCGACGACCGACTCCGCTGGAAGTACCCCCTGTTTGAAAAACTCAGCTTGGAGCTCGATCAACTTCCTCCCCGAGAAATTCTGAATGACATCTTGCGGGCCGCGGGCGAGGAATCGCGCACTGCCAGCCGGGTGGAGGTTCCCTTTTCCGTGGTAGCCCCCCCCGCCGATAAAATTTGGTCCGGTAGCACCGCCAGCGAACTGGTAGTGCCGATTGGCCGCGCGGGGGCCAACGAATTGCAGTCCTTGCGACTAGGCCGCGGAACCGCCCAACATGCGCTGATTTCGGGAAAAACCGGTTCCGGCAAGAGCACCTTGCTGCATGCCCTGGTCACGAATCTGGCGTTGCACTACAGCCCCCGCGAAGTCGAGTTTTACCTAGTCGACTTCAAGAAGGGGGTCGAGTTCAAAACTTATGCGACCCACGAATTGCCTCACGCCCGGGTGATCGCCATCGAAAGCGAACGCGAGTTCGGCGTCAGCGTTCTCGAACGACTCGATGTCGAGCTCAAGCGACGCGGCGAGCAGTTCCGGGCCCTGGGCGTGCAAGACCTTGCTGCATATCGCCGTGAATCGGGTGAACACCTTTCGCGGTTGTTGTTGATCGTCGACGAGTTTCAGGAACTGTTTGTCGCCGACGACAAGCTCGCTCAAGATGCCGCGCTCCTATTGGACCGTTTGGTGCGGCAAGGGCGGGCGTTTGGGATTCATGTGCTCTTGGGTTCGCAAACCCTAGCGGGGGCGTATTCGCTGGCCCGCAGTACGATCGGCCAGATGGCGGTGCGCATCGCTCTCGAGTGCAGCGAAGCCGACGCCCACTTAATTCTCAGCGACGAAAACTCCGCCGCACGGCTCCTCAGCCGTCCCGGTGAGGCGATCTACAACGACCAAAACGGCTTGGTCGAAGGGAATCATCTCTTCCAAGTGGTGTGGCTGGCCGACAGAGATCGACAGGATTATCTCACGCAGATTCGGGAGCGACAATTGGCCGAGCAAATTACAGTGGAGCCTGCCATCGTGTTCGAGGGCAATGTCCCCGCCAATCCGCTCAACAATCCCGAGTTGCTCGAACTGGTGACTGGCGAGGTCGAGCGGCTCCCAGTCGAACCCACCATCTGGCTTGGCTCGGCAGTGCGGATCGAACCCCCCACGCAATTGGCGTTTCGTCGCCAAGGGGGCAACCACCTGTTAATTGTCGGCCAAGACGAGCCGCTCGCGCTGGGGATGCTCTCGGCAGCCGTGGGAGCCTTGGCGGCACAAGTGAGGGGCGAAGCCCTTGCCATCACCGTGCTCGATGGAACTCGGAGCGAATCACCAGATCATGGTGCCTGGCAAAAATTCGCTGATGCCCTTCTGGGGAAATTTGAAATCGCCACACCCCGCGACACGGCCCGAGTGATTGCTGAATTTGCCGAGGAAGTCGCGCGCCGCAGTGCTTTCCCCAATCAAGAATATGACCCCCGATTTCTGGTAATTCACGATCTGGCCCAATTCCGTGAACTGCGGATCGTCGAAGAAGAATTCGCTTTCTCGGCACGATCTTCGACAAACGGCAAACCCCCGGCCATCGACAAGCAATTCCGCGAAATCTTGCGGGAAGGTTCCTCCCTGGGAGTTCATCTGCTTTTCTGGTGCGACTCGCTCAACAGCATGAACCGCATCATCGACCGCAGCACACTCCGCGAAGTGGACTATCGGGTCGCCCTGCAAATGAGCCCGGTCGATTCGACCAGCTTGATCGCCTCGTCGATCTTGGCCGCCGCCGTTTGCTTGCCGCCGACCACTTCAACGAGTGGCATCAGGTAAACCGGGTTGAACGGATGGCCGACGACGAGCCGTTGCGGGTTGACCATGTCGCGCTGCATCTCTGTGGGCAGGAGACCTGATGTCGACGATCCGAAGACCACGTCGGGTCCGGCGACCCGGCTGGCGGTAGCGAACAACTGTTGCTTCAGCTCCAACCGCTCGGGCGCACTTTCTTGCACGAAATGCGCACCATCGACGGCTTCTTCGACGGTCGTGACGATCTGCAGCGAGCCCTCCGTCGGCCACTGTGCCCTGGTCAACTTGGCGTTGGCGCGTCGGGCGTTGGCGAGCACCTCGCCGACCTTGCGTGGTGCCTCGGGATCAGGGTCGAACATCACGACGTCGTGGCCGTTCAGCAGGAATCGCGCGGCCCACCCGCCGCCGATGACACCACCACCGAGCAGGCCGATGTGGCCAGTGGTCATCTAGTCACCGGTGACTTCGCTGGGTGGCCGCGAGGCTGGGCCGGTGTAGATCGCCGACGGCCGGATCAGCCGACCGGTGCGCTTCTGCTCGAGGATGTGGGCGCTCCAGCCAGCAGTTCGGGCGCAGGCGAACATGGCGGTGAACATGTGTGCCGGCACTTCGGCGAAGTCGAGCACGACTGCCGACCAGAACTCGACGTTGGTTGCCAGGACGCGGTCGGGGTAGCGAGCCTTCAACTCGTCGAGGGCTGCCTGCTCGAGTGCTTCGGCGACGTCTACCCGTGGCGACTTCAGTTCCTTGGCTGTGCGTCGCAGCACCCGGGCCCGAGGGTCTTCGGCGCGATACACGCGGTGGCCGAAGCCCATCAAACGATCGCCCTTGTCCATGGCTCGCTTGACCCAACGGACGGCGTCGCCCTCCTTTTCGACCTCGTCGAGCATCTGCAGGACGCGCGATGGTGCGCCACCGTGCAGCGGCCCCGACAACGCGCCGACCGCGCCCGACAGTGCCGCGGCGACATCAGCACCCGTCGAAGCAATCACGCGAGCAGTGAACGTCGACGCGTTCATGCCGTGTTCGGCTGCCGACACCCAGTAGGCGTCGACGGCCTTCACGTGGTCGGGATCGGGGTCGCCTCGCCAGCGGCGCATGAACCGCTCGGTGATGGTCGACGCGCCGTCGATGTGCTTCTGCGGCACCATCGCCAACCCCAGCCCGCGCGCCGACTGGGCGACGAACGACAAGGCCATGACCGAGGCCCGGGCGAGGTCGTCGCGGACCTGCGCGTCGTCGATGTCGAGCAACTGATCGAGACCCCAGAACGGGGCAAGCATCGCCAACGCGCTCTGCACGTCGACGCGGATGTCGCCGGAATGAACCGGAATGGGGAACGGCTCGGCGGGGGGAAGACCGGGATCGAACGAACCGTCGACCAGCAGGCCCCAGACGTGGCCATAGTCGTAGAAACCGACGAGTTCTTCGATGTCGACACCCCGGTATCGCAGCGCCCCGCCTTCTCGATCGGGCTCGGCGATCTGGGTCTCGAAGGCGATGACGCCCTCGAGCCCGTGTTGTACTACTGGTTGACCCATAGCCGTACCCCCAGCTTTTCAGGCATCGTGACGATCAGTTGTGCTTGACGAGCTTCAGCTTGTCACGCACTTCCTGGGGGCCGAGAATCCGCACGTTCATGCTTTCGAGCAGTTGCTTTGCGCGGGCGACGAGTTCGGCGTTGGTGGCCTTGTGACCGGGGCCCAGGTACAAGTTGTCCTCGAGTCCGACGCGCACGTTGCCTCCGGCCAGCGCGGCCATGGCCACGAAAGGAATCTGCATGCGGCCGATCGAGAACGCCGAGAACACACAGTCGTTGGGCAGATTGTTGACCAGGGCCATGAAGGTATTGGGATCGTCCGGCGCGCCGTACGCAATGCCCATGCACAGTTGGATCATCACCGGGTCGTCGAGCAGTCCATCGCGGATCAGTT
>CALMBE010000585.1 GCA_937860165.1 uncultured Planctomycetaceae bacterium | reverse complement strand
CAAGAAATTCGGTTTTCCCGGGATCGACCTAAGTGCTTTCCCTGACTTGTGTTGCAAAAACTCAGTAAACTCATTTCCAACTAATTCCAACCCAATGGGAAGGGACAGGGAACTTTTCTTTTCGTCCGTTGGGCGGAATTCGAGATGCTCTGCTACTACTGCTTCGACACTTGGGAGCAGACTTTTGATGACCGTAGTTGGTTGTCAGTCGTCCGTGGCCAGCGGCGTGCCAATATTCCCAGCCCCAGTCCTCAGTCCCTCCACCTAGGCGATTGAAACTGATTCGAGTAGTTTGTTCTGTATAGACTTAGGAACCGCAAAATCTCAATTGTCCCTATTGAGGGAACGTCCTCCCATGAGCGAAACCAACCCCTCCCTAGCCGCGATTCAGCAAGCAGTAGACGCCGATAAGTTGAGTACGACCGCAGCGGCCAACATTCGGATTTGGCTCACCGAGTCGCGTTACGCCGCCTATGCACCTCAGGTGACCGAACACATCCAGGCCGATAAGTGGCAGGCACTCGATGACGCTTTCTGGACGATTATCCCCTTCGGGACGGGGGGACGACGTGGGCGGATGTACCCCATCGGCTGCAATGCAATCAATGACCGCACGATTGGCGAGAGTGCCCAGGGGCTTGCCAACTATGTGAAATCGCAGGTGCCGAAAAATGTCCCGCTGGCTTGTGCGATAGCCTACGACACGCGGCATCGGAGCGTACAATTCTCTCGCTTGTGTGCCGAGGTAATGGTAGCCGCCGGATTCAAAGTCTTTTACCTCCAAGGATTCCGGAGTACACCCGAGCTATCCTTTACGGTTCGTTACAAGCACTGTTCTTGTGGAATCATGGTCACGGCGAGCCATAATCCACCAAGCGATAACGCTGTGAAGGCCTACTGGTCGACAGGGGGGCAATTGCTGCCGCCGCATGACCAAGGGGTGATCGACGAAGTGATGTCGGTCGACGCGATCAACCGGGTGGACTTCGACCAAGCAGTGGCCGAGGGACGGATCGAGTATTGTCAAACGGAAATCGACCGCGAATTCATTGCTGCCGTGGTCAAGTTGGCGACCTCCGGTCCGCGGGATTTGAAAATTGTTTATTCCCCGCTCCATGGAGTCGGTACAACGGCGGTGTGTCCTGTGCTGGAGCAGGCGGGTTTCAAGGATGTTGAGGTGTTTGCCCTACATGCCAAGCCCGACGGCGACTTCCCCAATGTTCCCGGCAATGTATCGAATCCCGAGAATCCGCGTGTGTTTGACTCGATTGTCGAACATGCCCGCCATGTGGATGCGGATATCGCCGTCGCTACTGATCCCGATTGCGATCGCATCGGTTGCTCGGCACCGCTGACAATGGCCCAGGATTCGGAGTGGGATACGCTCTCGGGCAATCAAATTGGTGCCCTCCTGGCAGACCATGTACTGGAGACTCGCCAGCAGGCAGGGAGTCTCAGTGCGGAGAATTTTATCGTGACGACTTTGGTCACAACTCAACTCATCCGCAGGATTGCCGATAGTTATGGAGTGCGGACGATCGGTGATTTGCTGGTCGGTTTTAAGTGGATCGCGGAAGCGATTGACGAATATGGAGCAGACAAGTTTCTGTATGGAACCGAAGAGTCGCACGGCTATATGGCTGGGCAACACGTCCGCGACAAGGATGGAGCCGCAGGTGCATTGTTGCTCTGTGAGCTAGCCGCACGTTTGAAAGCCAACAGGCAAACGCTGCACGAGAAACTCGATTCACTGTATTGGCAGCATGGCCTGCACATCGAGCGGACGGTTTCGGTACAAATGCCCGGCAGCGAGGGGATGGATCGGATGCGAGAAGTGATGGCACGGTTTCGCGCCGCCCCCCCCAAGACCTTGGCAGGTTTGGCTCTGAAACAAATGCGGGATTATGAAAATCTCGAAACGGTCCTGCCTGATGGGTCAAAACAGGCACTTGTGGGCCCGTTAGGGGATTTGGTGATTCTCGATCTGGCTGCCGAAGGGAATTACGTCGCAGTCCGCCCCAGCGGGACGGAACCGAAAATCAAGCTTTACATGTTTACATTTGAAGCGCCCGAGCAGTTGGCTAATTTGGAAACCGCGAAGTCTCAACTGAACAAGCGGCTCGATGCGATGGAAGCCGACATGCGCAAGTTCGCAGGGGTCTGATCGTAGCCACGGATGAAACACGGATAGAACACGGACAATCGGCTATCGGCTGTCAGCAATCGGCCAGCCCAGTTTTCTCTGGCTGATTGCCGATTGCCAACAGCCCCGGTCGCCTTGGCTCTATTGCTGGGCAGAAGTCAATAATTGTCCGTGTTTCATCAGGGCCAATCCGTTTTTCACTTTAGGGTGCCATGCCCACGCTGGTACGCCAGTGTGGGCATGAGAATCTCCGAGCAAACATGGCCACGTCGGAGTACCGCCGTGGCCATGGCACCCCCCAACTTAAAAAAGTGATCGGCCCTTCGCGTTTCATCCGTGAAATTCCGTGGCTGCTATTCAATCTCACTTAGTAAGACTCTGCGATGGAGGACTAGCTTGTGAGTAGCAGACGGCTTACGATGCTGTTGCCATGGAAACGACTTCAGAAGCTTCTGACGATGATTCCGCTGAATCGCCAAAATCGCAAGCGGAATTCTTCCTTCGTGCTGCCGAGAAGGTGCGGGCCAAGTTCCCAACGACGCCCGGGGTGTATCTTTTTCAGGATCAGTCCGGCCGGGTGCTTTACGTGGGGAAGGCGAAAAACCTGAAAGCCCGCGCGGGGAGCTATTTCCTCAAGGCGGCCGCCGAGGACCAACGGACTCGGCTTCTCGTGAAAGAGGCCTACGAGATCGACTACATGGACGCGGACAGTGAAGTTGATGCGCTCCTCATGGAAGCACGACTGATAAAAGACATTCAGCCCCCATTCAACAAAGAACTCCGCGACGACAAGTCCTTTCCGTACTTGCAGATTACGACCCACGAAGATTTTCCCCGGGTCGAGGTCACGCGCGAGCCGCGCGCCAACGGGGTGAAACTGTACGGGCCTTTTACCAGTGCCGGGAGCTTGCAGGGAGCGTTGCAAGTGCTGCAACGGGTGTTTCAGTTTCGCAATTGTTCGCTGGATATCGAGGCCAACGACGAACGCTGGCGATGGTTTCGGCCATGCTTGTTAGCGGCGATTCGGCAATGCACGGCCCCCTGCAATTTGCGCATCTCTAAGGAGGAATACCGCAAAGATATCAATCGTCTCAAACAGTTTCTCGATGGGAATCGCGTATCTCTTTTGAAGCAGATGAAGGCCGAAATGCAGGAAGCCGCAACGGCTCTGCGGTTCGAGCAGGCAGCTCGGCTCCGCGATGAAATCCAGATGCTCGAGTCGATCAAAGAGCGCGGCGATCTGGACAAACATGTACAGCCCGAAGTGTTTCAGATCGATCCCAAGAAAGGGTTGGTAGGTCTGCAACGAGTTCTCAAGCTTCGCACACCCGTAAGGGCAATCGAAGGAGTCGATATTGCACATCTCGGTGGCACGGAAACGGTTGCCAGTCTGGTGCAATTCATCGATGGCTTGCCTTTTAAGTCGGGCTACCGTCGATATCGTATCCGCGAGGTTCAGGGAATCGATGACTACGCGAGCATGCAAGAAGTTGTGGCGCGGCGGTTTGCGAAATTGCGCGACGACAGCGAGGTGTTTCCAGATATTTTGCTGATTGACGGTGGGAAAGGGCAACTTCACAGTGCCGAGAAAGCGTTTGAGTCGCTAGGGATTGAGCCCCCGATCTTGCTATCGCTCGCCAAGCGCGAAGAGTTGATCTATGTGCTAGGCCGCGACAAGCCCCTCCGGCTGAGCCGCCACGCCTTCGCCCTACGACTGCTGCAATATATCCGCGACGAAGCTCACCGGTTCGCGCAGCACTATCACCATTTGCTGCGAAGGAAGAAAACGCTCGGCGACGACTGAGCGGGTAGTGATACCGTTTCTCCGAAAAATGTACGAGCGGTCTCTGACCGCGAGAGTTTTAGGGACTCTCGGCGACTGAGTCGCCTCCTAACTTGTTTATAGATGGTATCTGTATATCACCTATAGGGGGCACATTTGCAGCTTATCGCGCCTGCAATGTTATGACGTCAGTTGATCATAACTATTGTTTGCGAGTGTTCAACGCCCCTATCGGCGTGATCTGCTGTTTCTCAAGATCGCTCGCCGGGCCGATGGGCAACAATATCATTGCTGTATGGCATAGGGTATCCTCATTCAATCGATAAACAGCTCCGGCCGAACTCCGAACCGAGTGGCCAGCGTTCGCACATGCTCGACGGTCAAGGAACGCTCGCCTTTGAGGATTTTCGAGCCCATGCTCGCGTGAACACCCAACAGACGCCCGAGGTCGGAGGCGTTCAACTGGTTCTCGGTTAACAAATGCCGCAACGAGTCGATGCCGCGCAGGTCGGTTGCCTCGATGCGGTGATGCTCAGCCTCGTAAGCTTGGACTAATTGCACCAGGGTTTCAAGATAGAGGGCCTGACCCTGCGTCAACTTCTTGCGGGACATCAATCGGTCAATCACGTCAAGCGTCTTCTGATATTGTGCCTCGTTGCGAACGGCCTGAGGAGGCATCATTTCGACTAACTGCTCGAACCGCCCCGCCAGGGTTTCCTGAGGGTTCTGCTTCGTCTGGGTTTTCTTCCTCTGAGCGTAATGCATAACGGCTACTCCTGCCACTTTCCCGCATCATATTCCCGATGCGTCAGAACGGCTCGAACATTGACAAGCTGGTAATCATAGCGAATGCGCGCGATGAGCCGGTACTTATTACCGCCGATGTTGAACACCGTGAGTGTCTCGCTCGGGGTAACGCCGTCGGCGCTCGGGCAAGCTTTTCGCACTTCGTAAAGGTTCCTCCAATCGGCTTGAAGGGCAGTCTTATACCAATGCCGAAGTGGCCGCTCGGCGTCGGGATATTTGTGCCAGAACTCGCGCAGCAGTTTCAGGCTAATCACCCTCATATCAACCATTCTCGACCATGACCAAAATCCCGGCAAGAGAACTTTAGACAATTTGTCTAAAATAGCTTGGGGCCCGTGCGTTTAGTTTAATCACCTTGCCGACCATCGGCTTGCGCTGACGGCTATTATTTGCGTCTGAATCTCGTTCGATTCCGCCATTTCCGCATTTTTTTCTGCCTACTTGCTAAGTCATTGCGACTCGCTAAAATACCGTAACAGAGTGGGGATTAATCCCACTTAACTAAAAATGGAGTAATAATAAGGGGAAATAAGCCAAATATGGATCAGTTTGGCGGTATCCAGACGTACGGCTCAAATTTGCAATTTCGCCATGGCTCCATCTTCCGAACTTTTTCTCGGCGAATGGACTCGGGCGTTGGATGAACGGTACCGGCTGTCGCTCCCCATGGAGTGGGTCGAGTCGCTAGTGAGCGAATCGGGAGAGTGCGTCTTGGCCAAGGAGCGGCCCGGTTGCGTGAGCATCTGGCATCCCCAGCAGTGGGACCAATGGCTCAGCGATGGTGTGGCCTTGGTAACCAGCAAGATTCGGGCGACAGGGCGCATGGAGCAGTTTCAGATGTTTGGCCGTTTGCTCTCCACGCGACACAAGAAAGTTCCGATCGCAGGGCGCGGTCGAATTGCCGTACCCGATAGTTTTCGCACTTTTCTGGGTGTGGAAGCTGGCGGGGAAATGTTGGTTGTAGGTGCGGCGGTGTGTGTCGAGATGTGGCACCCCGCTCGCTGGAGCGAACACATCGGAGAATATATGCCCGAGTTTAGGCAGCTCTTCGACAAACTAGCGGATTGAAATCCGACAAACTAGCGGACTGAAACCTGGAACAAACAATTCACGACACCATGCCCAGTCGGCACGATAGCCATTAACAACCCGTCCGATTGTCACCCGGTGGGAATGCAAGTCGCATATTATTTGGCTATCAAAACGTATCGCCGGCTGGGCATGGTGTTTTTCTGAGATTCAGCAGATTTCTGAGATTCGCGACATCTTTGCGACGGCTTACAAAGCTGTACTGCCGGTGGTCACGCTCACAAAAGCCAACCGCAATTGGTGCAAGAGCGATTCAAGCATTGCAGCTTCGTCTGGGGAAAGATTGCCAGCGGTCTTATCTTGGATTACTTGAAGCATATCGATCGCATAGCGGGCGTGTTCCGGACTGAACGATGACTTGCCATCGAGTGGGTTTGGAATTTGCCCCAGGGCTACCATTGCCTCGGTAACAAATATGGTAACCAGCAACTCAAACGATGCCGCTGGCAATTCTGGGACTTCGGAGCTAGTAGAACTCCCGGCGACAGGATCTCGTGCCAGCGCAGCTTTCTCGGCCTCGACTTGGCTTTTCCAGTCTTCGTCGACAAAAAGTTTTTTTTCGCTACTCATCTGAGTATCCTCGATTGGATTCAACGGGCTTTGCGGAGAAATGTAACGGTTTCCTCGTCCTCGCTGTGCGCAGTGGCTTGTGGTCGTTCGTGAGGGCGATCGCTACGCGACTGTCGATGACCTACCGCCGCTCGAATAAACTGAGCAAATAAGGGATGGGCCGCTGTGGGCTTAGATTTGAATTCCGGATGATATTGCACTGCCACAAACCAGCGGTGCGAAGGAAGTTCTACAACCTCCACCAACGCTCCGTCGGGACTGGTTCCTGAGGGAAGCAGGCCTTGATCCAGAAGTTGTTGGCGAAATTCGTTGTTGACCTCATAGCGGTGCCGATGACGTTCGGAGATTTCGGTAGCCGCATAAGCTTCGGCTGCTTTGCTCCCCGCGGCAAGCAGCGTGGGGTGGGCTCCTAATCGCATGGTACCCCCCTTGTCGGTGATCGTTTTTTGATCGTCGAGCAAGCAAATCACTGGGAAGCGCGTTTCCTTGTCGAACTCGGTGGAATGGGCACCTTCCAACCCGCAGACATTGCGCGCGAATTCCACAACGGCACACTGCAACCCCAGGCAAATGCCGAAGAAGGGGATGTTTCTTTCACGAGCGAATTGGATCGAGGAAACTTTGCCCTCGACTCCCCGTTCGCCAAAACCACCGGGTACCAAAATACCGTCGTAACCAGCCAATAGCTTCTCGGCCCCTTCGTCCTCGACATCTTCGCTCCGAATTCGGGCCAAGCGAATCTGCGCGCCGGCGGCGATGCCAGCATGGTCGAGCGACTCGTAAATCGACTTGTAGGCGTCTCGGTGCTCGGCGTACTTGCCGACCACGGCGATGCTCACTTCAAACTCGGGATTCCGGAGCCGGTTGAGTAAATTTCGCCAATCTTCGAGGTCCGGTTCGGGGGTTTGAAGTCCCAGTTTTCGGCAAATGAGGCCATCCAGTCGATTGTCGACCAAGCTTAGGGGAACTTCATAGATCGAGAAATCCTTGTCCCGTTCTTCGATCACCGCTTCCAGGGAAATATTGCAGAACAGGGCAATCTTCTCGCGCTCCTCGCGGCTGATCGGTTGTTCGGTACGGCAGATGAGGATGTCGGGTTGGATACCGATCTCGCGGAGTTGTCCCACCGAATGCTGAGTTGGTTTGGTCTTGAGTTCCCGAGCCGCCTTCAAATAGGGAACCAAGGTCAGGTGAATGTAGAGGCAGTTTTCTTTGCCCACGTCGAGGGCGAACTGTCGAATGGCTTCGAGAAAAGGGAGGCTCTCGATGTCGCCCACCGTGCCACCGATCTCGGTAATCACCACATCCACAGGCTCATCGGCATCCTTAGCAACTTTGTGAATCACCGACTTGATTTCGTTGGTGATGTGTGGGATGACTTGGACCGTTTTCCCGAGAACCTCTCCCCGCCGTTCCTTATTGATCACCGACAAGTAGATTTGGCCCGTGGTATAATTGGAGTCGCGTGTGAGTTTGGAATGAGTGAATCGTTCGTAGTGCCCCAGATCGAGATCCGTCTCGCTGCCGTCGTCCAAGACATAGACCTCA
>CALMBE010000584.1 GCA_937860165.1 uncultured Planctomycetaceae bacterium | reverse complement strand
GAAACCGGAATCGAAGTCGCTACACACCATCTCCGGCCTACGTTCTCACACTCGCACAGCAGTTTTATCGCCGACGGCCCAAGGGGGGGTGGGCGACCCGCTTCTAAGTGCGCGGGGTTTTACCATCGCTGGTTCGTACATGCCAATTGCCAACAAGTTTTGTGACCAGCACCCGGAGCCCTTCGGCTTCTACGTAGGTACTATGCATCACGAGAGGGGCAAGCAGTTACCAGCTCATCTTGCGCTTACGCCGACGATGTATCCCATTGACCGATTGTGGGGCTTTGCCCCGGCGGTGCGCTTGGGCCGACTGATTGTGTCGCCCGGCCTTGACGGGCTCGCTCCGACGAAAACTGTCACCGCTGTATTCTGCTTCCAACGCTTCGTAAGAATGTCTGTTGCTCATTTGCCCTTTTCCTTTGATGAGAGGACTTACTAACATCTGGCTGGACGGGCTTCCCAAGGAAGCCCAGTTTTCACTTCTGATCCACCAAGCACTTAGATCACGGATCGAAATCCGCACCTCACGCAACCGTCAATAACAGTCGCCTCGCTAAGCGCACTCGCCGAGCGGTGAGTTCTCTATTAGCGATTGCTGTGCCAGAAAACAGAAAGTCGCCCGCGACCGCGTTAAGGCACTGACTCGTAACGACTTAAACCGCTAGAGCTGAATCGTTGCTCGCAGCACACGATTCACTTGAATGGTGAGAAGAATTCGGCTTCGCGGTGGAAACAAACTAACAACAAAGCGTATTTCGTCGCTTTCACTGATTCGAGGAGATGCCACCACTTTAGTGAGCGTCGCAACACCCATAAGTCGCGCGACACTGTGAGCAAGGAACGGCAATTCAGTAACCGAAGCACGGGCCCCACAGCCGCGCGAAAAGAAGTGAAGGCGTGGACGCCCTCAGATTGATAGCATAGGAGTGCGATTGAATTGCGCACCACTCACCCACAGTGAGGCCGAGAAGAGCCCCGGAAAAATACTCGCCAAACCAGACCGAAAGCTACTCTACCTTATCGTCCAATTGTACGAGCAAGCGTGTCAGCGTATTGGGATGGACTCCGAGTAACTCAGCCGCTCGGCCTTTGTGGCCACAGGTCGTCCGCAAGGCTTGTTCCACCGCAGCCTGCCGGAGTCTCCCCAAGTTGGTGAACGGGAGCCTCAAATCACGATTATTGACTTCGGGAAGTCCCGGCAAGATCGGTTCGCACTCTAGAACGTAACCTTGCTCGATTACAAACCCCAACTGGCGAATGTTGCCAGGCCAGCGATACTCGCAGAAATTCCGCAGAGTTTCCGGGCTGGGTTCCCACACCGGTTGACTATAGCGGGCAGCGAATTTGCTCGAAAAATACTGCACGAAACTGGGGATATCCTCGGTCCGCTCTCGCAAGGGAGGCATCTGCAATTCAACCAAATTGAGCCGGTAATACAAATCCTCGCGGAAGCGGCCTTCTTCGACATCGCGGAGCAAATTGCGATTCGTGGCGGCCATTACCTGCACATCAACATGCAAGGGATGCGAAGATCCAACGGGGGTGACTT
>CALMBE010000583.1 GCA_937860165.1 uncultured Planctomycetaceae bacterium | reverse complement strand
ACGACGCTGCCAAGCGAATGAATTGTGGTAGAACTTAAGCTCGGAGACTCGTGTTACATTGATTACAACCCGAACTTTCGACACTGACAATGCCTAGCCTTTGAACAGAGTGGGGTAGGCCAAGAGACTGCCGTCGAGTTTGGCGTGAATCGCCAGGGCCTCGGCACCTCGCACGCCAGCGTGCTCATCAGAGCCGTAGCGATTCCATGCCAGCAGATTAAGATTTCCTGTCTTTCGCTCTGGGTCCGATCGACCTACACTGGGCTCTGAACAGGGGCAGTCCAGAGGAAGAGCATCATGGCCATGATTCGTCTGTCGAATCGTTTCTATTCTAATTTCGCTGTTTCACTCATTGCAGTTTGTTGGTTTTCACCTTTGGCCTGGGCGACTTTGACCGTCTACCCGCCTCGGCCGATTACGCATCGCGTAGAAGTCCAGATTATTCGCACATCGCCCACGGCTGGCTCACCACTAGCCACTGTCTTTGGCAATGCCAGCCAACAAGCTGGGATCGTCCAGGCGATCGATACGATCTGGGCCCAGGCGGGGATCGATGTAGAGTTTCTACCAACTGTCACTTCCTACGCCAATACGTTCGCGTATCAGGGGACTACGACACCTCGACCGCAAAACGACCTCAGTCAGATAATTAGCGCTGCTCGGATTGCTGGAAAACTCAATCCAGATCCTCAAGTCATGAATATGTTTTTCGTCGAGGTTGTCCCGGGATTCAGTCAACAACAAGAAAACCAAACTTCCGGCATTGCCGTCATCGGCGGCAATGGCGTAGCGGCATTTGTGGGAGATACTTTGCTCACGAGTGTCAACTTTCGAGATGTCGTTGCCAAAGTGATCGCACACGAGATCGGGCACAACCTGGGACTTAGTCATACCGCTTCAGGAATTGCAAACCTCATGAGCCCACAGGGCACGGCACAGTATCTCGAATCGAATCAAATCAGTGCGGTGTTTGCCAATGGCGGAGGTCTTTTGCAGATCGCCACTCCAAGTGCTGACTTAACTGGAGACGGGTTGGTTAACGATGCAGATATCTTGGTTTGGCGGAACGCCTATGGGGTTGGCTCGGCTGGAGATGTCGATGGCGATGGAGACAGCGACGGACGCGACTTTCTCTCGCTGCAAAAACAATTTGGCAGCGGTGTGCCCGGGAACAGCTTTGCCGTTCCGGAACCAGGCTGCCTGGCCCTGGCCTTCCTGGCAGTGGTGTTGCCGTTGTGCCGCTGGTCGGCTTAGCCTGTGGCCGGTAGCTAGCACTCTATTCCTCTCCACTTGCCGGGGCTGCAAGGGCCGTAGTGTTTTGGCAAACCGAAAAATGAGGGTGCCATGGCCACGGCGGTACACCGCTGTGGCCATGCTTGCTAGGCGATTACATGCCCACGCCGGAGTACCAGCGTGGGCATGGCACCCCAAAATAAGGCTTTAACAAAGGGCGAATGGGTCGCTGATAGCCCCAGAGTTGTGGGCATGGCACCCCAAAATAACGCTTTGACAAAACAGTAGTATGCAATTCTTCGGATAACATCCGTCAGACAGGATTGGCCGTCGCGGCGAGGATCCCGGGCAATGAAGACATATACTACGTCGGAAACTTTTCCCGCTGGAGGGTCGGCGAATTGCACCGAAGCCCCGCGGGTGGTCGCCTGGCAAGTGCTCCATGAATAAAGCTCCCACGCAGGGTGGACAGTACGATTTGGAGGGCGATTGCGGGGGCTTGCATTGGGTAGTGGACTCGAAAAGGGAATTCAGCGGAAAATATTTTCCGAAAATGGCTTGTCACCTCGACCGAGCACGGGGCGCGAGTGACACGCTCAGGGACAAATCGCGCTCGAAGTCGATTTCGGCCCCTCGCTCTCAGAGGCCCTCAGCGTGGCTGCTGTGTCCTGCTAGGCGGCCCTCAGGGGCAATGAACGAGCGAGCGTGGAAATCAGCGGAAGTCAGGAGGATTTTTTCTCCGATTCTTTTTCCAAAATGGCGAATCACTCTAGACGGAGGGGGGCCACTTTGCATAAAAATCTTTGATTCAATTTTTGAACGCCCATTCACACTTTCAGCAGACCAACAAGCTTTCGCTCAAGGCTGTTCACTGTCTCGCTCAAGGCTGTTACTCTCGGCATCCTAATTTCCTTGCCAGGGCATTTCGCGATTTACTCACATGCGGCACGTTGCCGCAGGTTCCGCTAGTTGTGTTCCTTTATTTAGTGTTCCTTCAAATTTGAACGGAGAAATATCTGTGTTGACTGAAGCACCTCCGGAGTATCGACGGATCGTTCATAACGGCGAAAAGCACTATGGCCAGCACATGATGGTCACTGCTTTGGGCTGTAATGAGAATCTGCTGTCGATTGAAAAACTCTATGATTTCTTGCAAAACTGCGCCGACGAGATCGACATGGTCCGCTACGGACCCCCGATAGTGGCCCGCTTTGGCAAGGGCCATGAAACGGGCTGCTCGGGTGTGCAGTTGATCGAGACGAGTCAGATTTCGTTCCACACGAACGACAATCACCGCGATATTTATCTCGATGTATTCAGTTGCAAACCTTACGAGGAAGCCACTGTTTACCGAGTACTGGAATTGTTTTTTTCCCCGTCAAGTATCACAAGTGAGATGGTTTACCGTAAATGAAAAGGTTCTATCCCGACCACCTATCGGTGGTGTCCAACGAAGCTAGTTGGAAAGACTTCCGTGTCCTCGACGTCGATGGAAAGCGTGGACAAGGGGTGCTTGTGCTGCGGGATTATTCTCAAGGCAGCGTCCTGTTTAGGATGAATGGCACGCTTAAGACGGAGATGACTCTGCACTCGTTGCAGATGGCTCCAGGCCTACACCTGGACGATCCTTACTTTGCCGGAAAGGTGCTCCACAGTTGCGAACCAAATTCTTGGCTCGACGTGGAAACGCGCATCTATTTCGCAACTCGGGACATCGAGGCCGGTGAACTGCTCACCATGGACTACGATGAAACGGAGGATGTGTTGTTCCGTGCGTTCAACTGTTGCTGTGGTTCGCCCAGTTGCAGAGGAACGATTGGTGGTCGGTTGATGAAAGAGGCTGCCGCCCAACGGCGTCGCCGGAAGACTCCAGTGGTCGTCACCGCCTCCAAGTTGCCTGCCCAAGTCTACGCCGCGGTCATGGCCGAGCGCCAGAACTATGGGGCTGCCGAACTTGCCACTGCTTCCGCCATGTAAGCGTAAGTAGTGGAATCGCGGTAACTGAGACACGGCCTGCGGACATGTTCCGCAGGCCGTTTTTTTATTGGCGAGCGGGGGACGTGAGTCCCCTGCAATCTTAACTCGCTGAACACTACAGGGGACTGACGTCCCCCGCTCGCCATTTGTTGCCCGCGAATGACGCGGATCAGCGCGAATGAAGATCTTTATTCGCGACCATTTGCGCTATTCGCGGGCAGTTTTTTTCTTCTTTTTCTGGACACGGGGGAAATAGCTTGCCACAATGAGCGCTAACAATTTCGAGTTCAGCCTGCCCGGGCAGAATTAGTTACAATACGATTCGAGATTCGCTAACGAGTATTCTGCAATTCCAAAAGGGTTCCTGAGGCATCGGCCTCGGTGGGCCCTTTTTGTGTGCCTTTCCCAATTCCCCCTCCCAGGCCAAAAACTTCAATAACATGGCGGGGAGGGGCTAGGGGAAGGAACTCTTGGCATTGCTCAACTCTGCAAATCTTGGAAAAAACAACTCTTGAAACTCACTCGTTTGTTTTCGAGTCGCAAGAATCCCTGAGCCAAGTACGCTGCTGCTGGGAGCCCTGGCGAGCGCGGGGGTGTTGCTGTGGAGATGGCTGTAATTTGTAGCGGCAGGCGGCACTTTTTCTCATTAGGGCAGCTTCCTTGGTCAGAGCATGGTATAATTGGGGCATGAGCACGGTCGCCTATCCCCATATCGAATTACGTCCCAACGGCAAGCTTTACATCCAAGGAACCGGGTTCAAAGTTCGTGTCTTAGTGGAAGAGTACCTAGCGGGAATGCGTCCGGAGGAAATGGAGCGTGAGCATCCCCCGTTGACACTGAGTCAAATCTATAGCGCTTTAGCATATTATTTCGATCACAAGGAAGAGATGGATCGCGAAATCGAAGAATTGGCACACTTCGCAGATGAACTCCGTGCTCAGCAGGGTGACCGACTTCGACTTCGCCCTCGCCTGGATCGCCTTCGGTGAAAACCAAGAACCACTTGTGTATAAATGACAGCCCTGCAAGGGCGGGATAATGAACGCTATGCCTGAGACTCGGTATCGCGCTCTTTCAGAGCTAACCGGCGTGGTGGTTCCTTTACCCAGGGCTGCGCCCTGGGCTATCGAATCACGCCCTTTCAGGGCTAATTCTCGCTCGGTCTTTGATCCCCACCACAATCCCGGAAGAACCTGAAAAGAAGAACACTAATCTCCACTCATCCTCGCTAATTTGTAATTAGTGGAAATTAGTGTTGATTAGTGTTAATTAGTGTTCCTTCCCATGGCAATTAACATAACGCATTTTTAGACCATCGCGATTTCGCCGCAAACTTCAACTAGGAAACTTCTCATGATCGTCGCCAGATCGATTGCCTTGCTATTAACAGCCCTCGCGTTTCTCTCTCTCTCTGACCCCGCCCACGCCGACACCTTCGGCAGCGGGGCGAACACGTTTGACATCGAGTTCGTCAACATCGGCAATCCGGGGAACGTCGCGGATACGACAGGAAGTCCGAATCCGGCCGGTTCAGTTCCATACACGTATCGCATGGGGAAGTACGAAATCTCGGAGCAGATGATCGACAAAGCGAATAGCTTAGGCGGCCTGGACATCACGACACACACCCTTGGTCCCAGCAAGCCTGCCAGTTTCATAACCTGGGATGAAGCAGCCCGGTTTGTTAACTGGCTCAACACTTCCAGCGGCAGCATGCCGGCTTATAAGTTCGCCGTTCATCCGGGGGAAGTTGGTTACAGCGCGGACGCCAATATCGAATTGTGGACGATCAGCGATACCGGTTACAACCCAAACAACCTTTACCGCAACAGTTTGGCAAAATATTTCCTGCCGAACGTCGACGAGTGGTACAAGGCGGCATATTTCGACCCAAAGGCAGGCGTATACTACGATTACCCAACAGGAAGCGACAACGTACCCGACGGCACTGATTTTGCTGGTGATCCAAATTACGATGCCGTATTTGTCGATAGTGGTAGCAACGACCCCCCCCACGATATCACTGATGTTGGCGTGCTGAGCCCTTACGGTACCGCTGGTCAGGGGGGCAATCTCATAGAATGGGAGGAAACAGCCTTTGATTTGGTGAACGACTCCGCCTCGGAACCTCGCGGCATTCGCGGTGGCTTTTATGGAGTCCCTTCCGACTGGATGCTCGCAACGAGGCGGGACGAATGGGATCCTCTCACGGTGATTGATGCCTTCGGGCTCGGTTTCCGCGTCGCAAGTATCGATATCCCTGAGCCAAGCACGCTGCTGTTAGGGGCGTTTGCGAGCGCGGGGGTCTTGCTGTGGAGGTGGCTGTAACTTGTAGCGGCAGGGGGCACTACTAGCTCACGCAATCTGCGGGACTTCATGCCGCTCGATTTCAACCCGTGCCACTGCCAAGCCAGCATGCTCGACGCTCTGGATGGCTGAGGCGAGGGCTTCGTCTAAATTCGAGGCTTGCCGGTCGAACTGGAGTCTCGTGACGCCGTCGCGCGTAAGAACGCTCGCATCATCACAACCGGCCGCATAGAGCTTATCAGCCTCTTCATCGGTCACTTCGGATTCCGTCAGGATCAACGAGAATTCATATTTCATCAGGTTGCTCCTTCAATGGGGACAACTATCCACCGCACGGCGAGCGCGCCGAGCATGATCTTCAGGATTACGTGGGGTCGAATAAACTCGGAATCGACAGCCCTCTCGGCTACTTTGAGAACACCACAAAGTTCCGAAAACATGGGCCCTGCCAGTGGCTTTGGTGAACGTCCAACCCCGCTCTTGGGCATATTCAATCGCTTCACGGATGTGTTTATTGGGATGATTTGCCATGTGTTGACGCAAATTGCTGTTCAGTCAGGCGGCCTAATCCCAACATTCTCATCATACCTAGGGCGTGTACCGTGAGGCAAGGCAAATGTCATCGGCGAGCGGGGGACGTGAGTCCCCTGTTGAGGTCAGCGAGTTAAGATTGCAGGGGACTGACGTCCCCCGCTCGCCTGGGACTTCGCCGCCGCTTGGCAGCTAGACCCGATTCTGGTAATCTGCCGGTCTACGGATTTCGAGTCTGACCAAGTCAAACGAGTGGAATTTCAGGATGTCGACTGCCATTGCCGGGGTTTCCCCCGCGACTGAAAAAGAAGTAACGATCATGACGGTTTGGCCGACCTTGGGGGCGACGGCCTACGGTCGCTGGTGGGGTCGGCGGTTTGCCAATCGAATTGGCATCACGCTCTTTGGCATGCCGATCACGGTCGGGCGGCTGATGGCGCTCGTGTCGATACCGTTTATCCTGCCGGTCTATTTTCACATGCTGATTCCGCGGCTTCCGTTTGTCTTGTTCGGCTTCCCCAATCCTGCCTGTCGGCGTTACCGCCTCACCAATCGTCGCGTGCTGGTGGAACAGGCCTTCGGGGGAAGTGAACAGCAGAGTGTTTCGCTCGATCGCTTCGACACGGTCGAAGTCCGAGTGTTGCCGGGGCAGGAGTGGTATCCCTCTGGAGACCTGGTCTTCCGCAAAGGGGCCGTCGAGACGTTTCGCCTCTCGGGGGTCCCCCATCCAGAACCATTTCGGCAAACCTGCCTGAAGGCCCACGCTGGATTTGTGGGGGTGCAGCTTTGTAGCAGGCCTCTATGAGGGCTGTAACTGGTCCCGCTTCTGGACTGGTCGCTTAAGCGACCAGTCCGTTCGAGTCTCCCGAGGTCGAAAACCCGTGGGTCACAGACCCCTGCACCGACACGATTCGAGGAGCCGATTGTAGCGAAGATTCGCATCTTGCTGGCCCGCTAAACTACAGCCGTCGTGGCGATTCTTCTTCGGAAAAAAAACTCTCCCATGCCCGTGCTAGCGAGCGCCGATAGGTCTTGTTAGCTGTTACAGAAGTGGTTCCGTTCTTTCGACGGAGGAACTCGGCGTGGAAAAGTCGCTCGCTCGGACATCGCGGTGGTTGGCACTGGCAACCCTTGTTTATCCTGTTTCGATCTGTTGGAGCGAAGAACCACTGGAATCGACCGAAGATGCGTCGATCGTGACGACATCCGTCGAACACCCTGAGTCACCAACCATCGCCCCTGAGCCCACTCACACGACCGTGGCTCGCCCCCTGTTTCAGCACACGAGTTATCCGGCGGCCTGGACCGCGGCTCAAGTGAGTAATCGCCCGATCCTGGTATATGTGTCGATGCCCCAATGCCCACACTGCACGAAAATGCTGGATGAGACGTTCGTGTCTCCCGGGATGTCGGAATTGGTGAGCGATTCCTTCGAGACCCTGCAAGTTGGGCGCTACACACACGCGACATTGATCTCGAAGCTGCATGTGAAGTGGTATCCCACGACAGTACTTGTGGGGTCGAATAATCGAGTCCTGGCCGTGATTGAAGGTTATGTGGATGCCAATACCCTCAGGCATCGGCTTGAACTTGGAATCGCGGCGGCTCACGGAGTCACTCAGACTCGTTGAGCTAGGGCCCTGCGAATCCTATGCGGTTTTATCCTTTCCCAATTCGAGTCACACATGAAATATTTGTTGCACTTCACGAGTCTAATTATTTTCTTGTTGGTCACGGGCAACGCCGTTGCTGGGCAAACTAACCAACGCACGGGTGTCGCGCCCGAGGGGGTGTTCGACCACTCGACTGTGGAAGAAGCCTGGAAGTCTGCAATCGCCAAGAAACGGCCTCTACTCGTGATGTTCACTTCCGAGAACTGTACATTCTGCCGCAAGATGATCGCCGACACTTACAGTCATCGAGGTGTTCAGCAAATGCTCCGGGGGCGTACCGAGTCGGTGATGGCGCATTCGGACGACTACGCCGGGCTCATCAAGAAATTGGGTATCCGCGGCTATCCGTCTTCGCTGCTGATTTCTCCCGAGGGCGAAGTGCTGGACTTCATGGAAGGTTATGTCGACGCCAAGTCCTTTGCCGATCGCGTGGGACCCCTCCTGGATCGCCCAGCCGAGCGAATTGGCATGGTCGAAGAGCCGAAGTTTGCGAATTAGGCTTGGCGGCTGCGGTTTGCCTGTGGCTGGGGTCTGTGACCCAGGATGCAGCGGCAAAAAGTCCGGCCTCACAGAGGCCAGCCACACGGGCTTTTCAATTTTCTCTCAGGCGAGAACAGCTGCGCGGTGCTCGGAGTCCGACAATTGCCGAACACAATTTGGTGCGTTGAGGTCCACTTCAAAACTGATCGGCCCTGGGCCTTTTTGAGGCCGGATAGCCGACATCCGACTGCTGGACTACAATGATGTTGTAGAAGCAAAATTCCCCCGTGAGATTGCATTAAGTACAAAGCGGAAACAAGCATGTCTGGAGAGCAAGAACGAGCCCAGGAGATTTCCTCAATCGATCTGATTATCGAGCTGTATAAGAAAGACGTTGATCGCACTTTGCTCCGCCAGAATTTGAAATTGACTCCCTCCCAAAGAGTCGAAAAATTCAGCGAATTTCTCCGGCAGCAGGCTGCCATGCGAGGAACTCTTCAGAAGTCCGCCAAGGAAAGTTAGAAGATGTCATCTTTGCTCGAGGCGTTTCTTCCCCTCTTTGAGGAACACGGAGTCCACTGCATTCTTATTGGGGGGTGGGCAGCCACTGCACACGGATCCTTGCGTTCGACCGTTGACATAGATTTTGTTTATTCGAGGTCCGACGACAACATGGACCGACTGGTCTCTGCACTTCAATCCAGCCATCCTTATCTGCGCGGAGCCCCGCCCGGTTTGCCGTTTCAGTTTGACCAAGCCACTCTTCGCTCGGGATTGAATTTTACACTTACCACGCAGCTCGGTGACATCGACTTGCTCGGCGAAGTCCCTGGAGGCGGCAACTATGAACAACTCTTACCCTACTCCGAGCAGTTCCAACTCGCCGGATACCCATGTCAATGCGTTACTCTAGACAAGCTCATTGAGCTCAAGCGCGCCGCTGGGAGGCCCAAGGATTTTGAAGCCATCGCAGAACTAGAGACGCTGCGCGAGGAGCGTGAACGGCAGAAAAAAGGATAGGCGTTCGGCGAAATTTCGATTCCTACATCGGTACAAACTTAGGCTCGCGTGACTCAGCAACAGGACGCACGCAGTTGGGGGCCTCGAGGTCCACTTCAAAACTGATTGGGTATTTGAATCCCTGGGGTGGCTGAGGTGCCAACGCGGGAATGCGGCGCATGACGCGCAGGGTAAATTCTTTGAGGCCTGGTCGCCAACCCTGCAACTCGGTCGAGCGAAATTCTCCGCCAAGCACTGCGCGGAAGTGGCGGTTGGCTAGAAACACATTGTTGCGACGGGCTGCCTGGCGGGTCATGTGTTCGGTCGAAAGCGACACATTCACCCCGCCGGTGTTCACCACCCGATGCGGTGTGTGCTGCGGCCAGGTGATCATTTCGCCGGGTTGCAAATCGTGGGCGATGGCCAGCTCGTCCCACTCGGGGCGGAATTCCAGTTCTTCGGACTTCTCGCCGCACAACACCCCTTCGATGGTTTCGTCGGATACCAATCCGGCTTCGAGCGGATAGGCCCAGACACGTTTGGAACCACGCAGGTGCCACAGCATGTTTACGGGGCAATCGAGGTGGTAATACACAATCGCCTCGGGAGAGGAAATCAGCAGGTTGGCGGACCGATTGTAAGTCGCCAGTCCGGGGCAGGTGGCTTCGAGTTCTTCGTAAAGTTGATTCACCAATTCGCAATACTCGGGGTGGTGATCCATTACCCGACGGAGATTGAGCCACACGCGACCTTGCTTGGCGGCTGCGAGCAACTGCTCGGCAGTGAGATTGCCCGCGCGGCCTTCCTGCCAATCGGTGTGTCGAACCGGATCGCTACCCATGGTGTTGATGCCCAGGTCCCGGCGGGGATGGCGATCCAGGGTTTCCACGAGATGCTCATCCCGGAACAGCTCCAACTGGTGGAGTCGGTGCTGTGCCACGAAGATTGCCGTATTCATCCGCTCGGCTTGTGCTGGGGTCCAATTTTGCAAAAGTGGTTGGCAGTTCATCGTGGATTTGCTCCGATACGGTTGGGAAGAAAAATACCCCATCCTCAAACCGTAGCATGGCCCCCTGGGCCGTGCGAGAAATCTTGAGAGGCATGGACTGGGAGCCCATGCTATTAGTAAGCAACGGAACCGGCACAGTCCTCGCAATCGCACCAAGCGGAGCCGGGGGCGGGGACGCCCCGGCTCACACCCGCTACAGATTCTGTGGCCGAGTGGGCGAATAGAGGCAGCAATCCTCGGGGCAACGGTCGTGGCTGGGGCCAAGTGTGCCCAGGGCAAGACGAGTCGGCGAGTCGGCGAATCGTTCCTCGATCAAGAGCCGAATCATCTCGATGAATCTCGGATGGGTCCCCACCGTCGCGGCACGGTGCATTTCGATTCCTAATTTCTCGCACAACGCCCGAGCCTCGGTGTCGATATCGAACAGCACTTCCAAGTGGTCCGAAATGAACCCCACGGGAAGCAACACCAAATCTTTGAAGTCCCGCGACTCGTGCAGCTCGACGAGGCGGTCGCACACATCCGGTTCGAGCCACGGCTGATGGGGAGAACCGCTGCGACTTTGGTAGACCAATTCCCAATCGGTGTGCCCCACGCCCTCGGCAATCAGCCGGCAGGTCTCGCGCAGCTGGGCCACGTAGCGACAGTTCTCTTCCATCGCAATCGGAATACTGTGGGCCGTGAAGAGTAACGGAGTCTGTTGGTGGCGGTCCTCGGGAATTCGAGAAAAACTTGCACAGACCGAGTCGATCAGCGGTTCGACAAACCCGGGATGGTTAAAAAACACCCGCAGCTTGTCGACCTGCGGGGCACGAGAGCCCACCGCTTCCTGAGCCCGAGCGATGTCCTCGCGGTATTGCCGACACCCCGAGTAGCTGCTGAAGGCACTGGTGAAGAAAGTGAGTGCCCGGTGAACCCCATCGTCGGCCATTTTGTGCAGCGTGTCGGCCAGCAGCGGATGCCAATTGCGATTGCCCCAATAAATCGGCAGGGTGTGCCCATGTGTTCGCAGTTCTTTTTCCAAAGCGGCGATCAATTGGCGATTCTGCTCGTTGATGGGGCTAATGCCGCCGAAGTGTTGGTAGTGCTCGGCAACCTCGAGCATCCGCTCGCGGGGTACCGGTTTGCCCCGCAGCACGTTTTCCAGAAACGGCATCACCTCGTCGGGCCTCTCGGGTCCGCCAAAGGAAACAACTAGTATCGCGTCGTAAGGCTGGGGCATGTGCTTGAATTCCGGATTGCGGGGAACCGAGGGGTCCTCAAATCGTCGAAGAGCGAGCCTGGCGTGTCAAGTTGCGTCCAGGTGCCGAGGTCTGTTTTGTGGCTGAGGTCTGTGACCTCGGTCTTTGAGGAGAGAGGAAATCCGAACGACCGGCCTCGCAGAGGCCAGCTACAGAGACCGGCCGATTTAGCGCTTCGCTAGAAACCCCAGCAGTGCCACTCCCGCGAGCCCAAGCAACGGTAGCGTGCCCGGTTCGGGGATTGATCTGCTTGCCAAGGCGACTGTTCTCAGACCGGTCGCCTTGGCAAGTTGAAAAATTCTTGCCCTGCCCCGGATTTCAGTCGACTCGAACCCCAAAATTCTGATGTGACAAAGCACTAGTGGTCTGTCAGAGCGTTATTTTGGGGTGCCATGCCCACGCTCGTACTCCGG
>CALMBE010000582.1 GCA_937860165.1 uncultured Planctomycetaceae bacterium | reverse complement strand
TCCGCAAAGCGATGGCAGCGACCTGTTGATGGCCTATCAGTTGTTCGCGGCACAACGGCGAAGTTTCGTGCGTGCGATTGCCGACTACAATCTGCAGATCGTGCGCTATTCGGAGCTTGCCTCGCCCGGAATCGTCGAGCCTGAGCGGTTACTCACGATGCTGATTCGTACCGAGCCGTCGACCTCCACCACCATCGATAACAACTTGCAACGCGCCAGTGCTGAGCAAGCCGAAGGAAATGTGACAAATCCCCCTACTTCCAATCGGACACCCTGGAATTCGCAGCCCGAAACCGGCGAGCGATCCATTTTGGTTCCCAAGAATTAGTGTTTGGCCAGTGCGAGTTTTTGGGTGCCATGCTCACGCAGGTACTCCGGCGTGAGCATGTGAATCGCCGATTAGGTTCGCAGGCAGAGTAACACGAGTCTCCGACTCGTGAGGTTACGAGTCGGAGACTCGTGTTACTCTGAAGATCGTAGGAAATACCCGCCAAATTCAGTCGTTGCCGCTGTGCAGAATCACCTCGATACGTTGCAATTCGTCGGGCGAGAAGTTCAAGTTGGCCAGACAGTTCACATTTTGCTCGAGCTGCGAAACTGAGCTCGCACCAATCAACACGGTTGTGATCCGCGCATCCTTGAGCACCCACGCCAGGGCCATTTGGGCCAGCGATTGCCCGCGTGAACCAGCGATCTCTGCCAGCTTGCGAATTTGCTCGAGCCGCTGTGGCGTGATCGCCGATTCGTGCAAAAACCCGTGCGGCTTGGCGGCCCGACTGTCAGCGGGGATCCCCGCGAGATAGCGGTCCGTCAGCATACCCTGAGCCAGCGGCGAGAAGGGAATGCACCCGACTCCCTGCTGCTCGAGCAAGTCGAGCAATCGCTCTTCTTCCACCCAACGATCGAACATCGAATACCGTGGCTGGTGGATCAGACAGGGCGTGCCCATCTCTCGCAGTAGGCGGCATGCTTCCAGGGCCATGGCAGGTCGGTAATTTGAAATGCCGACATACAGCGCCTTGCCCTGCTGCACCGCGGATGCCAAGGCCCCCATGGTTTCTTCCAGCGGCGTGTCAGGATCGGGGCGATGCGAATAAAAAATATCGACATATTCCAATCCCATCCGCCGCAGACTTTGGTCGAGACTCGAAAGCAAGTACTTGCGCGATCCCCATTCCCCATACGGCCCGGGCCACATCAAGTACCCCGCCTTCGTGGAGATCACCAATTCGTCCCGATACGCTCGCAGGTCCTCGCCGAGCAGTTTTCCAAAATTCTCTTCCGCGGAACCAGGTGGTGGACCATAGTTATTGGCCAAATCAAAATGGGTGATCCCCAGATCAAATGCCCGCTGCACAATCGATCGTGCGGTCTCGAAAGAATCCACGCCACCAAAATTGTGCCACAACCCCAGCGACACGGCAGGCAGCCGTAGGCCGCTCTTACCGCATCGATTGTAGAGCATGCTGTCGCAGCGATTGTCAGCGGCCTGATACACGAAGTAATCTCCTCTCGGGGGATAACATTGGGTTTCCTAGTTGTAATCTAGCGAGGTATGTTGCTCAACCAGTCCCGCCGCTTGCGGCTTAGCGATACTATTCCTCCAAGCGAGAAAAATCCTTCGTCCAACCTACTCCTGTCAGAAAATTGGAGTAAAATGCAGGCATGGCACAATTGGAAACAACACATATCGAAAGTCTCCCGGGCAAATGTGGAGGTAGGCCATGTATCGCTGGTACTCGGATCCGAGTTCAGGACATCTACATTTGGCACGAACTCCAAGGGCAAACCCCAGAGGAAATCGTGACAGATTTCCCCCAACTTTCACTTGCAGATGTCCATGCTGCGTTGACCTATTATCACGATCATCGGGTGGAAATCGAAGCTGAAGTCCAAGCCGAACGATTAGAGGCGGAACGTGCGAAATTGAGCCATCCTTCCAAGCTCTTACAGAAGCTTACCGGTCACGATGCCGACTCCGCTCCGCTTCCATCTTGACGAGCACGTATCACCGGCGGTTGCCGAAGGTCTTCGCCGTCGGGGAGTCGATGTCACTACGACTCAAGAGATCGGTCTCCGAGGTTCTCAGGATTCCGATCATCTAGCATTCGCCTTGAGCCAGCAACGGGTATTGGTTACACATGATCGAGACTTTCCGCGCAGCCATGCTGCCGGGGTTCAGCACTCGGGGATCGCCTACTGTTACCAGCAGAAATACTCGGTTGGCGATCTGATTCGTGCTCTATTGGTCTTGAGAGATTCGCTTTCCGCAGAAGAAATGCAAGGCACATTGGAGTATCTGTGACTGGCTGTAGCCTTTGCCTCAAATCATGTTTTGCGAGCAGACCTAGGTGTAACCAACCCCCGCCGCTTGCGGCTTAGCGATTTCCAGACTGCCCACTGAAAACAGTTTCGATTAGAATGCCTGGAGGATCACACTCTTTGTACGTAACTTTTGCCATGCCCCTTGCCGAACCCCTGACCACCGCCACCGCAATTGCCAAGCCGTTTTACATCGGCCCGCTCTTGATCGATCCGCCGATCTTGCAGGCCCCGATGGCGGGGTTCACCAACTATGCCTTTCGCCAGATCGTCCGCGAATTCGGCGGGGCGGGGCTGCTGGCCACCGAAATGGTGAGCGCCCGGGGTTTTGTCTGGCTCGATGAGCAAGAGGCCGAGCACCCCGATCGGCTCTGGGGGGTGCCGGAAGAACCGCGTCCGCTGGCCGTGCAAATCTGGGACAACGAGCCCGAAACGCTCGCCAAAGTGGGGGCCCGGCTGGTTCAAGAATATGCCGTGAGTGTGGTCGACATCAATTTCGGCTGCCCCGTGCGACAAGTCAGTCAGAAAGCGCACAGTGGGTCGTACCTGCTGAGGCAACCAGACCGGATGGGCGAAATCATCGAACGGGTGGTGACGGCCTGCGCCCCGACACCAGTGACCGCCAAGATTCGCTTGGGTTGCACCCGCGACACGATCAACGCCTGCGACATCGCCCAAGTGGTCGAAGGTGCCGGGGCCGCCGCGCTCACCGTCCACGGCCGCACGGCTGCCGACATGTTTCAAGGTTCTGCTGACTGGGATCGCATCGCCGAGATTAAACCCCACTTACGCAGGATTCCCCTCATCGGCAATGGGGATCTCGACACCCCTCAGAAAGTCGTGGATGCGTTTCGCCGTTACCCCATCGATGGCGTGATGATCGCACGGGCCGCGCTCGCCAAGCCGTGGTTGTATTCCCAAGCCGCCGCGGCGATTCGCGGCGAACCGATCCCCGCCGATCCCACATTGACCGAGGAGCGGGAATTGTTGCTCCACCACTTTGAACTGGTGCTCGAGCGATTCGGCGACGAAAAGGGGACGCTGCTGATGCGCAAATTCGCCTGTTGCTATGCCCAGGGTCGCCGGGGGGCGCGCGATTTCCGCAAACGCATCGGCACAGTGAAAACCCCCGCCGAATTCCGCAGCATCGTCCAGGATTTTTTCCCCCGCGAAAGCCTGGTAGCGTCTCGCTGAACGCAGGCCAGACTCAAAACCGTCATTCCCGCGCAGGCGGGAATCCAGTTCCCTGCCCCTCATGCAGGTCGAATGCAATCCTCGGTGATGAGCACTTTCGGTTTCGGATAACCGGCGGGGATTCCGGGCTTGTGACGGGCTCACCGGCTTCGATCCGCGCGGCATGGGCGTCTTTGAGGGGTTTTTTGCCGGGGAGTTCACGAGTGCGATAGACGGCCAGGGGCTGTAAAGATTTTTGTGTCAATAGTTTGTAGGTGATGCAAAGAGCTCGCTAATTTTGGTGCTAGCTGATGCTAGTGACACAGAATTCCTTACACCCCTCGAGTGACCGCTTGCAGCGAGGGCCTGACAAGTGCGGAAGTTTCGCTCCAAGCGGGTGACTGAGTTGTGAGAACTCCGCTTACTGACGTGCGCGGCTCAAAGCTGACGTGCGCGGCTCGATCATTTCGAGCCGCGCACGTAAGTAAGCGGAGCCGCGCCACTTTGAAGTTGCGAATTCACCCTGTGCTCGCACGCTTCCAAGATCGATTTCATGAATTTCTGGCGATCAGGGTAAAGTGTACACAGGTAAACGTGACGGGCCAAAGTCAGAGTCGCGAAGGCTTCGACAGCCTTCCAGTCCTGTTCACTGCCAACCAGCCCATAATTGTCAGCGAGCCGGACTAGGCACTCCGCAAACCTGCGGGCGAACTCGGGTTCTCGAATTCCCCGCTCGACAAGGTGACCGCAGAAATTGCCCAGGTCGAGCGCGGGGTGACTGAAACAGTACAAGTCAAAATCAAGCAGAAACAATCGGGGGCCCGCCACGACCACCTGATCGGGATAAAAATCGCGATGGGTTGCGACCAATTCTCTGGCAGGGATGCTTTCACCCAAGGCACGGCAGGATTCGGCCAAACGCTGAATCCGTTTTCTCGATCCGGTAGCACTTGCCGCGACCCGCGACAAGCGATCTTGCAGGAGCTCCACTTCGTCGCAAATTCCATGCACTCGCTCACTCGGGATCCTGGCCTCTTGCAGTTTCTGGAGGGAGGCCACGATTTGCGCGGCGAGGGTCGAACTCCCACTTTTTGACAGTTCGTTCCAGCAATTCTGCCCGGGAACTTCTTCTTGGAGCCACATCTGCCAAGGATCGATGATGCCCAACGGCCTGGGTACCGAAATATGATCGGCACTGTCATCGTGAAAGCCACTCGTCCAGAGTTTGAGCTGCAACAGCAGGCTGCTGTGGTGCCTGGGCTTGGCAGATATCTTTCCCAAAACGCGGAAGTCGCTGCCGCTGCTGGGGCTGTGGCAGGTGTACTCAATCAAGCAACGCCTCCCGACCTTGTGGCGTAGTACGCGCAATGATGAGAATTCGATGGCATCGTCCTGATAAGTTTCTCGCAGCATGGGCAAGAGCACTGCCCGCACTTCCCGCGGATCTGTTGCACGGTTCGCCGCAGCCAAGGCCACATCTTCGGCAAGGTGAAGTGCCTTGCCATGCACGTTTACTGAGGGTTGTGGAGTGGGGCGCAGAGCGACCCATTTCAAGGGACGATCCCCCTCGATCAGCGCGGAGGCCTGGTGCAGGATGTCGTAGGCTCTGCTTCGCCAATTGGGCAAACGCTTGCGGAAGGGTTCTTGCACCATGCTTAGCAATGAAGCCGCCGCGTAAGCACGAACAGCCTCGGGATCGAAGTTGCCGCCCGAGAGCGAGTATTCCTTGAGCAGGGATTCAAATAACTCCTCGCTCGCGTCCTGGGTGAAAGCTCCGCCCAGCGATTCGATGGAAAAATGGGCAAGCAGGTTCCCTAAATCACGCTCGGCATGGCCCAGCACGGCATTGTCGAAGTCGATCAAAGAGACGCGCTCGCCGACCACGATCTGATCGAGATTTAGATCCCCATGCAAGGCGACTTCAGGTCTTTCGATGTGCTTGCAAAGCTTAGCCACTTGGCAGGACAAGGATTGCAAGCCCTTGGCCAAGTCAGGACATAAGGCACGCAATTCGTCGGGCAAGCGTTTAAGCGATTTGACAAGTTCTGCACCATCTCCCCGAGGCAATTTGGCCCGCGCGTGACTATGCACGACCGCCAGTAGCCGACCGACCTCCTCCAGGGCATCGCAAGCGCTGGGTGGGGAACTTTTGAGCCAACTTGAGAGTGGATCTCCTGGGATCCACTTGAACAGCAGGGCTCGATTACGATTGGAATGCCCCAGCGCTTCGGCGGGTGCCACTTCCGAAAGCGAATGCACCGTTTTTGCGGCCCGGCGGGCATGTTTATACTCACTCTCCGAATGCAACTTGAGAATTGCTTGAGGGGACCCGTCGCAATCCAGGCGGGCGACAAATCTCCGTTTGGGTTTGTACCGCAATGCGCTCAGAGTGGCAGAATGAAGCGACTCGGATTGAGGAGCCAAATGTTTCAGCAATTCATGTTGGCTTTCCGGACTTGCCAGTCGCCGCAGCGCAGGGAGTGCGTCATCGCAGGGAAACAGCGACACAACTAACGCTGTCTCCGGCACAACCACCCTCAGCGAAGCACACCTGGGGTCTTGCAAGGCCTTGGACAACTTGTCGTGCGCGTTGCGACTATGAGCGGTGACGTGAACCAGCCTTGGACCCTGAAGCGTCTGGAGCACATAGCTGGCGATACAGTTTGTACCGGGCTTGTAACGCAGATAATTGCAATCCGCGTGCCGAATGCCAAGCTCGGGAAAACTGGTGCGAAACAGTTCACACGCCAGGTTATCGTCGAGCAAGGTGGCCAGACCGGGAATCGAAGGCTCGCGCAAGACAAGCTGTTCGTCATCTGGGTGAAGCATGGAAACCACCTCGAACTTTCGGACTGCCTACCAAATCTCTGGAAGTCGCCACTTGCGGGCGAGGGCTTCAATGCGGAACTGCGCGCGAATTCCCGCGACATTTTCCTTGATTTCCGCCGTAATCCCCTGCGGGCTCAAGTCGAATCCCAGATCCTCCAACAGATTGCCCGCCGCGGCTTCAAATTTAGCAACATCCTCGGGGAACATTTCTGTTCGCCAATTCCTCATTCCCGGAGTGGGCGGCAGCCACGCCGCATTGGCCGACATATTCTCCGCCGACTGGGTTCGGCCTAGATAGTAGTTGTGCATCGAATCGTGATAGTCGACGTTGAGAAATTGGGCAAAGCGGCGGCATTCCGCTTCGCTTTTCTCCACGAGTGAATCATAAGTGACTTCCAGATACTGATTACTTCCCAGAGCGAGTCCCTGTTGCCTGCCAATTCCCACCAGTGCCTTCCACCACAAGGCGGTAGTTACTATCGGGTCGCGCTCCCACGTCGAAAAGCGACCGACATCTTTATGTGCCATCCGCCAATTCAGCATCGATAAGCAAACATCTCTGCCGTCGCGGATGAGATGGATGAATTTGGCCTGGGGCCACAAGGCATGCAGCAGTGGCAGCTTCGAGACGTAGCAGGGAGTTTTGTCCCCCACGAGCGGCTTATGCTTTCGTAATCCATAGAGATCGAAGATCAACGTAACCAGCGCCGCATAGGTCATGTGGGGCTTGTGGGCGATCATCTCTTCCAGACGTTCACGATCCAGTTTCAATTGCTCGAAACGATGGTAGCCATAGAGGGCATCGACAATCCCCGCAGTGATGCGACCTTGCGCATCCACGCCATTCTGCTTTTCAAAGTGATCAGGTATCCAGTGCGTTTCGCGCGTAATCGCAATTAACGGGTGGGCATTGATCATCCGCTTGAGCATTGTCGTACCCGAACGCGGTGTACCGACTAGAAACACATACGGGTTCGCGCGACTCCCCTGCCCCACCGCTAGTCTGTCGGGCTCGACTTGCTGCAATTCATCACGTTGATACGACATGCAGTTCTCCTGGCACATGATCGGTAAAAGAACCGATTTGAGAACGATACAACTGAGCATAGCGGCCATTTCGCTCCAGCAGTTCCTCGTGCGTGCCGCACTCCTTGATCTTGCCTTTTTCAAAAAACATGACCTGATCGGCAGATTCCGCCTGACGCAGATCATGGGTCACCAAGAACGTCGTGCGACCTTGAGCCAGCCGACGGAGTGCCACGCTAACTTCTCGCTCGTTTTGTTCGTCGAGGGCCGAGGTCGGTTCATCGAGCAGCAGAATCCGCGAGTCGCGCACGGCAGCCCGCGCGATGGCAATTCTTTGACGTTGCCCTTGCGACAGATTGACTCCCCTTTCCCCCACAATCGTTTCGTATCCCTGGGGCAATTCCGAAATGAACTCATGGGCGTTGGCCAAGCGAGCGGCTTTTTCGATTTCCTCCTGCGAAACATCCTCCGCACCCAGCGCAATATTCTCCGAGACATTGGCTGCAAACAGAATCGTATCCTGCAACACGACGCCGATCTGCTTGCGCAACGAGGCTACGGTCCACACCCGAATATCGCTGCCACCGATCTCGATGCGACCCGCTTGAGGATCGTAAAATCTAAGCAGCAAATTGAGGACCGTGGATTTTCCCGCCCCCGAGTCTCCCACGACGGCAACTCGCTGCCCGGCGGCAATGGAGAACGAAAGATCCTGAAAAATCGCTGGCTTGTCGGCGTAGCCAAAGGTGACCTGTGAGAAAGAGACGTTACCCACCAAGCGTGGGGCCTCGACGGCAGCGGGAGAATCTTGGATGTCGGAAGTGAGAACCAAAAGCTCCACAATCCGTTCGCCCGCGGCGGCAGCTTTGGCCAGCCGCCCGGTGTATTTGGCGAAATCCTGCAGGGGCTGAAAGCCGCGCTTGAGATAAAACAAAAATAAACCCAAATCACTAAACTTGATTTCCGAGTTCAACACCAAGCGACTCCCGTACCACATCACAATGGCGGTCGCGCAAGCGATCAACACGTCTGTCGTGCGTTCGAGTCGAGCTGCCAGCCGCCGTGTTTTAACTCCTTCGGTGGCACTGCGTTTGCTTTGCGAACAGAAATGCCCTTCAAAGTGATTTTCCAGCGAGAGGGCTTGCACAACTTTCACAGATGAGAGCGCTTCGGCGGCACTGGCGGCGATCGCACCCTCGCGTTGTCGCTGTTTTCCCGCAGCCTCGTGAATCCGCCGACCCAGTCGGATCGTGGAAAGCCCAAAGAGGGGCATAATGATCATGGCCAGCATTGCCAATCGCCAGTTGGTCAAGAACATGACGATCACCATGCCTACGAGCACCAACGAATTGGCCATCATTGGCAGTAGTGCGGTGATCGCCACGTCCCGCATCAGTTTAATATCGCCGGTCACTCGCACGAGTAAATCGCCAGAACGTGCCTTGTCGTGAAAGGCGGGAGAAAGCGTTTGAACATGACGATACAAATCATCTCGCACCTGTCCCATCACGCGATTGCCCACCAGGGCGAAACCGACGGTCTTAAAATAGTCACTCGTCGCGCGCAGTCCCACGATCGCGATCAACCCCAACGACGTAATCGCCAGTACCGTGTTGGGACTAAACTTTGCCAGCAGACCCGTGCTTTGGCCGATGAGCAGATCGGTAATGAACTTGAACGGCCAGGGTTCGAGCAAGCCCAGCCCGACGCTGGTCAGCATGGCGAATACGGCCCCAGCGATCAGCGATCTTTCCCGGCGAATCGCGGGCATGAAATGCCGTAGCATGCTCCAAAAGCGAGCAAAAGTAGCGCGAACTGATTTGGGACGGGCCATGTTTGTTTTCAAACCACTCTAAATTCAAGATGAAGGCGTGATCGTCGGACTCACACCCAAACCGACTTTGGGGTTCGTACGATTGTTGAGATCCTGCGCCAGGCGGAATATCTTCGATACCACCAAACTCCAAGTATACCGACTTTGCACCATCGTTTTCGCATTGGCACCCAATTCCCGGCATTGTGCGGGGTCTTGAGCAAGCTGAATTAACACTTCGGACAACGCCTGCGAGTCACCGGGTGGAACCAGCAACCCCGATTTCCCTGGCAAAATCAATTCTGCAATCTGACCCACTCGGCTGGCCACAACGGGGAGCGATGCTGCCATGTACTCGAAGATCTTGAGCGGCGAAAAATAAGCATTCCCGTCTGCCGGATAGGGCGCCACTCCCACATCCATTTTCCGCAAGTATCCCGGGATATCGCGGGCTTCGACCGAGCCGGTGAACTGCACCTTGTCACGGGCTTCGCCGAGCAACTGCGACGTTAGCCGCTCCAACGGATCGCGCTCGGGGCCATCTCCGACGATGAGCAAGCGGGCGTGGGGAACTTGCGCGAGCGTCAACGCAAAGGCCTGCACCAACTCGGCCACGCCATGCCATGGTTTGAGTGTGCCCACAAAACCAATCGTGAATTCATTCTCCACTCGCGGGAACGTGGGTGAGTGATCCTGTGCAAAACGCGAGAGGTCGACGCCGTTCGGGACGACATGGATCCCTTTTGGGTTCAAGCGTTGCGTCTTGACATACTCGGCAACCGATTCCGAGACGGCAACGACTGCCCCCGCGACGGTCATGACCCTTCGTGTGGTTCGCTCGGCAAGCTCACGGTTCTCGAGGACCCGGTATTGAGCTTGTTCCTCGATCAAAGGTGCATTGACCTCCAGGATGCCGGGAATTATCCACCTCCGCGCATATTCCATCGCGGCAAAGGAAAAAAGCGAATAACGTTCATAAACCAACTGAAACGGCCCCTCGGCCCGCAGGGCTTGCCCCACGGTGCGATTCATGGCGAAGAGCAGTTGCTCCCGCTCCTCAGTGTTTTCTCTACGAGGCGCTGGGTTTTCACTACGCGGCACTGGAATCACGCTCACGCGGACATTCGCCAAGTCGGGTGGGCACTCTCCGCCAAGTCGAACCGCAAACAGGCTGACCTTGTGTCCTTGCCGAACAAATTCGCGTAAGACCTCTTGGACATGAATCGAGCAACCCTTGCAGCCAAAGACAGGCACTCCAGGATCGGAGCAGACATAGGCGATATGCATTATCCGACCTCCGCCAACACTGGCTGAGCCACCTGAGAAATCGCCTTGGTCCCCCGACAACCAGCAAATATCTCCCGCAAACAACCAGAATTGCGATACGCATCGAACTGGTCTTCGATCAACCGGCGTGCCGCCCGCGCAAGTTCCACTCCCCGCGATTCGTCGGAGATTAAGGATCGAATCGCAGCGGTCAACAGTTCAGGATTTCTTTCGGCGACGATGACCCCAGTTTCCAGATGGCGGACGACTTCCGTGATTCCTGTCACGTCCGTCGAGATGCACGGGGTGCCCAGGGCCATCGCTTCGAGAATCACCGTCGGTAAGCCATCGCGGTCGCCGGAGTCTGCCGTGATACATGGTGCGACAAACAACGCCGCCTCTTGGAGCACGCGATGAACTTCTCGATGAGGGAGCGGCCCCAACAGGGTGACGCAGTGCTGCAGATTCAAGTCGCGAATTTGTGACTGGAGCGCACTCGCACATTCTCCTTCGCCGATGATCTCGCAGTCGATACCTGCTCCGGCTTCCTGCAATTTCGAGCACGCCGAAATCAGGTCCGAAAACCCTTTCTTCTCCACCAACCGACCGACAGCGACGATCTTCTGCTTTCGCCCACGGGGATCACGGTAGGGATACTGCGCGAGCGGCAGCCCATTGTAGACGCGGTGCACGTTTTTGGCGTGCTGGGGAAAACGTCGCGACAAATCGGTCACGTTAAAATTACTGACGGTTACCACCGCCGCGGCGTCGGCCAATTTTTGAGCGAGCTGACTTTCATCCACCGATTCGTGAAAAATGTCCTTCGCATGAGCGGTCAACGTGTAAGGAACGCCGGTCAGCAGAGAAGCCACTCGGGCGACAGAGGTTGCCGAAGTCGCAAAATGGGCATGCAGGTGATCGATCCCTCGCACCTCAATCAGGCGCGCGAGTTGAATCCCTTGGAAAATGTCCAACACATCATACCCAGTCGTTTGCTCCAGAGTCGGCCAGAGTTTTGAATTGCCTTTGCCGTAGGATGCGATCTCGTCCCAGAAGTGGGCCGCTCGGATTCCAGCCGAGTGCAGGTAGGTGACGCCAGCGCGAACGTCGCCCACGGCGTGCTGAAAATGGGTATCCACAGTCGGGCGGAGGGCAAAAATATCGAGATCCTGGCCCGCTGCCTCATGGGCCAAGATTTCGTTGACGACGAACGTTTCAGAAAAACGCGGATAGCGCTTGAGGACATAGCCGACACGCCCAACTGTGCGCGGCAATTGCGATGGAAAGGCAAGCGAGGTCATGAGGCCTCCAAGGTGATGGACTTGTGAGCCTGCTGGGGCCGACTCAATAAGTTGGCGCAATACTGTTCTAGTCGCGGCAAACCCTGCATATCGATGATTTCTGAAGCCCGCGACCGACACGGGACGGCCT
>CALMBE010000581.1 GCA_937860165.1 uncultured Planctomycetaceae bacterium | reverse complement strand
GGCCCTGGGCATGGCACCCCAAAATAACGCTTTGACAAAACCCTAGCCGGACCAACACCTTGGTCCGGAAATTCCCCTGGAGTGCGTGGCACTCCGGCTAGGGGAGGGAACTTGAGCGTGCGAAACTCTACAGTTCCTCGCCGGCGTGAATCTGCAGATAGCTCTCGTACCGACGAACATCGACCAAACCATCGGCGACCGCGTCTTTCACAGCGCAAGGTTCTTCGTGCGTGTGCGAACAATCGGGATACCGGCAGTGACTCACAAAGGGCCTGAGATCTCGAAAGAACCCGGCAACTTCCTTCGGGAGCACATCCCAGAGTTGAAATTGCCGAATGCCCGGGGTATCGACCACGAAGGCACCCAGCGCGAGCGGAATCAGCACCGAAGTGGTCGTCGTGTGTTTTCCTTTTTCCGATTCACTGCTCACGCTTTGAACCCTGAGAGCCAGGTTCGACTCGACGGCATTCAACAGGCTCGACTTGCCGACGCCACTTTGCCCGGTCAGCACGGATGCCTTCCCCCGCAACAGGTTTCTGAACTCCCCAATCCCCCAGCCCATTTCGGCAGAGACTTGCAGCACTCGATACCCGAGCTGGCTATAAACCCCTACCAGCGGCTGAAGGTCGCCGCGGTCGACCAAATCGACCTTGTTGATGCAAATGACCGGAATGATCCGAGCCTTTTCAGCGGTCACCAAATAGCGGTCCAAGAGATTCGGCTTGAGCCGCGGCTGCGCGGCACTGGTCACGATGATGATCTGATCGACATTGGTCACCAACACATGCTGACGCCCCCGGCTCGTACGACAGAGCAAGCCTTTGCGCGCTTCAACCCGTTCGATGATCCCTTCGTCTTGCCCTTCCAAGCGGACCCACACATTGTCCCCCGCGGCGACGACATGCCGCTGGTCGGTGCTCAGGGTTTTTAGGAGTCGCCGGGTGGCACATTTGCGAGTGCTGCCGTCGGCAAGTTGCACGATGCTCACCAGACCCTGAACTCTCAAGACCCGGCCTTGTCGACAAACCTCCCGATCGACGTCCGGAAGTACTTGAGTCCCCGAAGCCCCCTCGATGACCTCGGCATTGGCAACGGTTCGCTTGCGGGTGAGTTCCCCTTTGCCAGAAACGCTTTGTCCCGAGGCCATCTCCTCGACGGCGGCCTGGTCTTGAGCGAAGTCTTTGGTCAGGTCGTTCTGCCGCGTACGTACCGAGCGATTCTTGCGAAGACTAGCCCGCAGCTTGCGCATTTTTTTGGCCATAAGCTAATCTAATTCATTGCAAGCAAAACGCCCAGGGGTTGCAACCCCTGGGCGTTGGGAAGATTTTCGATCAAAAAAAACTCTCATATCGGTCGATCGGGCATTTTCAATTGCTCGCTGTCGTCGAGCACATCGTAGCGACGGAAACTGCCGTCGCTGGCCTGCTTGCCGGCATATTGGGGACCCTTTTCCTCCGCATCCGACGACTTCAGCCCGGCCCGCGACAACAGCGACTCGTTCAAAATCTCGTTCGGCAGATCGTCGGGGGGTGGCGGGCCGATGGCACCCAGGTCGGCGGGGGAATACTCCAACTCGTAGTCGTGCTTGGCGACCGACAGCGTATCCCCGGGATCGACACGCTTCTCCTGGACCTTGATCCCGTTGACCTTCACACCGTTGCGACTCTGCATGTCGCGGATATACCAATAGCCTCCATTGAGGATCAGTCGGCAGTGATGGGCCGAGACATTGGCAAAGCGCAGTACAATGTCGCAGCTTTCGCGGCGACCGATCAGTAGCTGCTTTTTCAACAGAGGGATCGGGTCGCCACCCCCCTGTGGAATGAGTTCACCATACATGATTTTGCACTCTTGCGAAAAAAGTGATGCGCCCCAATGATAGATACAATGAATCCGAAATATTTACGCGAACTCAATGGCGCGAACCGACTGGTTCGCCCGGGTAAAAATACGATTCTGGCCTTCCTCTAATCTACGCAGGAGCGAACTTGTCGTCAACTAATTCAACCGATAACTCTTTGCCAGAATGCGACTTACAACTTTCGCTCTCCGACCTACCCAGTTGGCGGCGGGCCGGATTGGCTTACAACTCCTACAACCACGCCCTCCGCGAAAAGTTCCGCTGCCGAGTGCAAAAGGTCAGCATCGACGCCGGGTTCACCTGCCCCAACGTCGACGGCACCGTGGCCATCGGCGGGTGTACTTTCTGCGATAACCGCAGCTTTAGCCCCAGCCGCCGCTTGCCCCGGGCGGGGATTCTCGGGCAGATCGATCAGAGCATCGCCCGCATGAAAAACCGCTACCAGGATTGCCAACATTTTCTCGCTTACTTCCAGCCGGCTACTAACACCTACGCCCCCGTCGACCGGCTGCGGACTGTCTACACCGAGGCCCTCCGTCACCCTCAGGTCGTGGGACTCGCCCTCGGCACACGCAGCGACTGTGTGGGCGACGAAGTGCTTGAACTCTTGGAGCAGCTCGCTCGGGGAACCTATCTCTCCGTAGAATACGGCATGCAGACGATGCACAATCGCTCGCTCGACTGGATGAACCGCGGACATCACCACGACTCCTTTCTCGATGCGGTCGAGCGCAGTCGCGGTCGAGGGTTTGAAATCTGTGCCCACGTCATGCTCGGGCTCCCCGGTGAGTCGCACGAAGAGATGTTGGCCACCGCCCGGGAACTAGCCCGGGTGCAAATCGACGCGGTGAAGATCCACAATCTCTACTGCGTGAAGAACACCCGCCTGGCGGAGCAAGTCGCGGCCGGCGAGGTGCAGCTCATGGAGCACGACGATTACGTGACCACGGTGGTCGACTTCCTGGAGCTCCTGCCACCTTCGATGGTGATCGAGAGAATCAGCGGCGACGCGCCCCCCGATTATTTCGTGGGCCCCCAGTGGTGTCTCGACAAACCAGCGGTGAAACGGGCCATCGAAGCTGAATTCACCCGCCGCGACACCTGGCAAGGGAATCGCTATTCCTGCCCATAAAGCCGCGACCGGCGGTTGCGGCTCGGTTGAATTACTGGTCAGTGTTCGGCTCGGGGGGCATCAATTCTTGCACTTCGGAAAGCAAAACATCCAACTCACTTTCCACGACCCCCCAAACAGTATCAATAGCAACTCGGGCATAACCATGCACAATCACATTCCGGAAGTTGATAATCCGGCGATGATCGGAAATCGAGTCTGCCAACATTGGCCATAGCCGAATTCCCTGATGGAGCGCTTCGCCGATGGTGATGAACTGCCGTTCTACGGCGGATCGCAACTGGACATCTGCGCGAAAATCATCTGCTGATTTCCCAGCCGTGAATTCGCGGATCAACCCACAAGCTTGCCGAATGTCGAACAACAAAACCAACACTTCAGGCGGCATAGAGCACCTGACGCACTGAACTCACCAAAGCACGCTTGAAATAGGGATTGGTGATCGCTTCCGCCTCGACCAAATCCACTTCACGCTGAAAGAGGTCTTGCAGAGCAGCAAGAAGGCCAAAGTAGGAATCGGCATGCGCCGCTGGAGAAAGGGGCTCAAATACAACTAGAAAATCAAGATCGCTTTGAAGAGGATCAAACTTACCTTGGGCAGCCGACCCAAATAATTCCAGTCGTCGGACTCGATGGGTTCGACAAAGAGCTTCTAAAGCTAACTGATTGTGTTCGATGAGTGCGACCATTGTGGACTATCCAGCGACGAATTCGCGGCAGGATGCTGCGGCTATCTGAAAAATCACCTATCACAAAATACCGGAGACAGGACTTGAACCTGCACGCCCTTGCGGGCACATGGACCTGAACCATGCGCGTCTGCCAATTCCGCCACTCCGGCAATGGAACTCTGTGCAGGTTCGCAGAAAAGGGGATGAAGATCAAGGGGGCAGGGTGAGTGATCAGGGCCAATGACTTTTTCACAATGGAGGGTGCCATGG
>CALMBE010000580.1 GCA_937860165.1 uncultured Planctomycetaceae bacterium | reverse complement strand
GCCGGAGTACCAGCGTGGGCATGGCACCCCAAAGTGAAAAACTGATCGGCCCTGTTGATTGTGGGAAACACGACACTGGCAGAGGTATCTCGGAGTGATTTGCATTGGCATGTTGTAAACGCCACGTAAGGAAATACCCCTAAACAGTAGTTCCTATTCCGGTGCCATGCCCACGGCGGTACTCCGTCGTGGGCATGTGACAGAAGTGATTACCCCGGTGGCTCCGATGGACGTAGAACGTATCGGGGCTTGTGATGGGTGCGAGCGAATTCTGGATTCCCGCCTCCGCGGGAATGACAGACTAACCGCCAGCCTACGTCCTGCGGCAAGTCCGGGATCGACTCCTGCCGAGCACGTAGAAACACATCCCGCCCGTGAGCAGAGCGAGAGTGCCTGGCTCGGGGACGGCCACTGCTAAGACTGCGGGAGTATTGAGCACTGGCAAATACTGGGCCTGGAACAGCAGCACGTCGTCGGTATCGACATCGCCATCGCCGTCGGCATCCCCTTCGCCATGGGCGGCGCCGAGGAGCTTGCCGTAGCCGCGTTGCCAGGTGAGAAAATCACGACCATCGACGTCGCCATCTTCATCGAAGTCTGCCGAGAAATTGTCAAACAAGGTCGCGGTCCGCCAAGCCAGCCCGAAGTCACGGCTGGTGATACTGTTGTTCGAGACCGTGAGGGTGTAATCCCCCGCCGCGAGATTGGTGAGATAAATATGTTCCACGTTGTCGACCGTGCTGATGCTCTGGTCGATAATCTGGTCCAAGGAATTGGTGAACTTGATATCCAGGTTGGAAAGGGTCTGGGTGTTGAAGGGTGTTTGCACGGCGACATTCCAGGCGAGAATGATCGAGAACTCTTGGGCTGTGCTTCCCGCCGGGATATGAAAGTTGTATTTCAACTCGTTGGCGGCACCCGTGCTGATCGTTTGGTAATCCCAACCGTGCGAACCCACGGGGGTACTAGGCGAATTCGAGCCCGCGAACTGCCCCCCCTGGGTGATGAGATAGCTATTGTAGATGTTTCCTTCACCGGCTCCGAAGGTGTTGTCTAAGGGCTGGGTGGTGGTTCGAGACCAACTGGTGAACTCATTCTTGGTGGCCCCGGCGAGCAGCGTCGCCTTGACGACTTCGTTCTGAGCCGCATCGGTACCCGTCACCACGCTATGCAGAAAAGTTGCCATCGAACTCACCGAGGCCGTGGCTGAACTGGTTGTGAGTTGGTTGATTACGATCTCGGGTTTGCTCCGCCCTGGACCATAATCGGCAATGTCCGTGAGACCCGTGCTGTGCAGTCCGTCGAATCGTCCCACGGCAATGGAATTGTAACTTTGGGCCAATAGCCGAGGCATGGCCGTGATGCCATTGTTGAGGCCGACAACTGCGGTGATGTTGTCGCGATCGATGAGCGAATCGAGGCGGCGCAAGGCTTTGACATCGTTACCAAGTTCCGTTGCCGTCGGGGGATCGAGGGGGGTGTTGTCGTAACTTCCAACCCAACTAAAATTCTGCACGCGAAAATTTTGTGTCTCGGGAAGTGGACCCGAGGGGGTATGGAGAACATTGTTCAGATAGCTCCCGGCTTCGTACACCGTCACCGCATTGGCACCCAGTACAACACTTCCCGTGTTGCCGAAGAACTGGCCCGCCACCAAATTGGTGGCGTGGTTAGAAAAACCGTTGGCTTGCCCTCCACTGCCATCCGTGAAAGTGACGACCGTCATGAGTGGGTCGGTCATTGCCGAAAACTCGACGGAGTTGATATCGGGAAAATACTGCGAAGCAACATTCGGGGCCTCGACCATCGCAATCGGCACCCCTCCCCCCAGAGGAAGGGCCGAACCTAGCATGGTCGCCAGGCGCGTGTAGTCGACATCATCTTTCCAGTGCCCGTGCCCGAGCGGCAGGTTTCCTCCCCAGCAGCAGAGCCCCAACAGGAGCCAAGCCGAGGTTCGCACCAGAAAAAAGGAACTGCCTCGAGATGTTCTCTTGGGCAAACGCATTGATGAATCCTAGGGCTGTTAATTTAGCGACCGCACAGAGCCAGCGCACAAACCCACTGCCAGCGTCGCCCTCGTGCGATTGCTGGCAGAAACTCAGCCGATGCTCTGTGTCGCAATACTGTTCCGGAATAAAGGCCCAGCAGCCCACGGAAATCCATCCGCCCGAATTCTCCCCCCGGAAAATCTCGGTGCCTACCGTACACTGGCCGACACCTCCATTATCCGGCCAGAATTCCGAGAATTCAATGGTTTGGTCATTAGAATGTGGAATCCTAATGTGCGGAAAACCGGGGTAATTCCGAGGGTCCGCGACCCCTAAGATCGCCCGAAAGGTGGGGTACGAGTTGTTTTCCTGCCCTTTCACACCTAAACTGCTGGTTTTGCGGATTTTTCACGGCATTCGACGATAAAGGCCACTCCCGGCTCGACACCTCCCTCCAGGCTCCCTTCGTACCCTAAGACCCCCCCAATGACTTCGTACAATCTCACGCATCTCAAACAGCTCGAAGCCGAGAGCATCCACATCATCCGCGAAGTTGCCGCCGAGTTTGAGAACCCGGTCATGCTGTATTCGATCGGAAAAGATTCCTCGGTCATGGTCCGGCTGGCAGAAAAGGCATTTTATCCTGCCAAGCCTCCATTTCCATTAATGCACGTGGACACTACTTGGAAGTTCCGCGAGATGATCGCATTCCGCGAACAACTCATCCGCGAGCAACTGGGCTGGGACCTGATTGTCTACATCAACGAAGAAGGGGTGAGCCAAGGCATCGGCCCCTTTACCCATGGGAGCCAAGTCCACACGGATGTCATGAAAACGCAGGCCCTCAAGCAGGCGCTCAACAAGTACAAGTTCGATGCCGCGTTTGGTGGTGCCCGCCGCGACGAGGAAAAATCGCGTGCCAAGGAACGTGTTTATTCCTTCCGTGACAAACACCATCGCTGGGATCCCAAGAATCAGCGACCCGAGCTGTGGAACCTGTACAACGGCAAGGTCCACAAGGGGGAAAGCATCCGCGTGTTTCCTCTCTCGAACTGGACCGAGCTTGATGTTTGGCAGTACATCCACCTGGAAAAAATCCCCATCGTGCCGCTCTATTTCGCCGCCAAACGCCCTGTGATCGAGAAGGATGGCGTGCTGATCATGGTCGACGATGACCGCATGCCCCTCGAACCTGGCGATAAAATCGAACAGCGCATGGTTCGCTTCCGCACGCTGGGTTGCTATCCCCTCACGGGGGCCGTCGAATCGGTCGCAACGACATTGCCAGAAATCATCCAAGAAATGCTCCTCACCACCACGAGCGAGCGCCAAGGCCGCGTGATCGACCACGACCAGTCGGGCTCGATGGAAGAAAAGAAAAAAGAAGGCTATTTCTAGGAAACCTGTGGTAGAATATGAGTATGAGTTCAGTCGTTACCCAACATATCGAGATGATGCCCAGCGCACTTCATGGCGTGAAGGCAGTCATCGCTGGTACGCGCATTCGAGTCATGGATGTGTATGCTTGGCACGTCCAGCAGGGTAAGTCTGCCCAGCAGATCGTCGAGGAGTTCCCCCATCTTAAATTGGCCGATGTGTATGCTGCCATGACGTACTATTGGGACAACGAAGCACTCGTTCAGGAGCAAATCAAACGGGAGGAAGAGGCGGCCCAAGAGGCCCTGAGGAAGTATCCTCCAAAACTGCCCGAAGCCATCAGGCGCAGGAAGGCCGATGGCGGTTCGATTTCATCTTGACGAGCACATCTCGCCTATCGTTGCTGAGATTCTGCGACAATATGCTATCGGCGTGACGACTACCCAAGACGTTGGACTCTTAGGCGAATCTGATGAATCCCAGTTGTCTTTTGCGGGTTCGCAGGGGAGAATACTGGTCACTTGCGACGCGGGATTTACCCACTCCAACTTGGTCTCACGCGAAAGCTTTGGCATCTGCTTTTGCCATCGCGACAAGTACACAATTCATGAATTCGCTGACGCATTGCGGATCGTTGCCGAGTGCATGATGCCTGAAGAAATGCACAGATGTCTGGAGTATCTCTGACCACAAGCTTTTATCTTTCTTGCGAAACTAACCAGAACCCCCCTTCCATGTCCCACCAATCCGAACTGATTGCCACCGATATCGACGCCTATCTCAAGCAGCATGAGCACAAGGAGATGCTGCGCTTTCTCACTTGTGGCAGCGTCGACGATGGCAAGAGCACGCTCATCGGCAAGCTGCTCTACGAAACCAAGATGATCTACGAGGATCAGCTCGCCGCGATTCAGAAAGACTCCGCCACCCATGGCACGACTGGCGGTGGATTTGACCCTGCCCTGCTGACCGATGGTCTCAAGGCCGAGCGGGAACAGGGAATTACCATCGACGTGGCGTATCGCTATTTTTCCACGGCGAAGCGGAAGTTTATCATCGCCGACTGCCCAGGCCACGAGCAGTACACCCGCAACATGGCCACCGGGGCGAGCACCTGCGACCTGGCGATCATCCTCATCGACGCCCGACATGGTGTGATGACCCAAACCAAGCGGCATTCGTTTATCGTGTCGCTCCTGGGAATCAAACACGTTCTGGTGGCCGTCAACAAAATGGACTTGGTCGGTTATTCCCAGGAAGTGTTCGACCAGATCAAACAAGACTACCGCGATTTTGCCACGCGGCTGGACATGGTCGACCAGCACTTTATCCCCTTGAGTGCCCTGCAGGGGGACAACCTTGTCGAGCACAGCCCAAACATGCCCTGGTACGAAGGCTCCACGGTGATGCACCATTTGGAGAATGTGCATATCGCCTCGGACCGCAATTTCATCGACTTCCGCTATCCCGTGCAGTTCGTGAATCGCCCGCACCTGGACTTCCGTGGATTCTGCGGCACAATCGCTTCGGGAAAAATCAAACGGGGCGACCAAGTGATGGCCCTTCCCTCCCGAAAAACGAGCCGCGTGAAGTCGATCGTGACCTACGATGGCGATATCGAAGAGGCGTTCACACCCATGGCGGTGACGCTCACACTCGAAGACGAAATCGATGTCAGCCGCGGCGACATGCTCGTCCGCCCCGACAATGTCCCCACCGTCGCCGAGGCCTTCGATGCGACCATTGTCTGGATGGCCGAGGAACCCTTGCTCCCCGGCAAGCAGTATTTATTCAAACAAACAACCAAGATGGTCCCCGGCAGCATCGCCGGGATTCGTTACCGCATCGATGTGAACACGCTCCATCGGCAGGACACGGAACAACTCTCGCTCAACGAGATCGGCCGCTGCCAAGTGCGGCTTAACCAGCTGATTGCCTTCGATGGCTATCGGGGCAATCGCGGCACGGGGGCGTTTATCGTGGTCGATCGCATCACGAATGTCACCGTCGGTGCGGGAATGATCCTCGAACGGACTTCTGCCGCTGATCGTGATCACTGGGATGACGAGGTCGATGAGCGGCTGCAAGTCGAGCAGAGCAATGTGTCCGCTGCCGAACGGGCCGGACGCTTTGAGCAACAACCCGCCACCCTGCTGCTCACGGGCTTGGCGGGGGCCGGTAAATCGACCATCGCTTACGCCCTCGAACGCAAACTCTTCGACATGGGCCGGGCAGTCTGCGTGCTCGACGGGCAGAACATGCGCCGCGGCATCAGCCGCGATCTGGGGTTCTCGGTGGACGACCGCAGCGAAAACTTGCGCCGCAGCGCCGAAGTCGCCAAACTCATGAACGAATCCGGGTTGATTTGCATCGCCGCGTTTTTGGCCCCACAAGCCGATGTCCGCAACAAGGCAGCCGATGTGGTGGGCCATGATAAGTTTTTGCTGGTCTATCTCGATGCGCCCCTCGAAGTCTGCCGCCAGCGCGATCAAGAGGGCCTCTACGGTGCCGCCGATGCGGGCGACATCGCCAACTTCCCCGGCGTGAGCGCCACCTACGAAACTCCCGACAATGCCGACTTGGTTCTAGCTACGCACGAATTGACTGTGGACGAGTGCGTCGACAAGATCGTGCAACTGCTGAAAAAGCGGGGGATTGTTCTGGGGTGAGTGGAGAGGTCTTGCAGTAAGTTGCGTAGCCATCGACAGGGCCAACCGTTTTTACAATAAACTATGGAATACATTCAGTTTATCAATCCTGAACGAATTAGGTGGTGCTGTGACGACCGCGGCATTTCAACCGAGGAACTTATCTCTGATGTCGGCATTGCCAATGACCGTTTCAAGCAACTGATGAGGGGTCAGGGAGGTATTACCTTTAATCAGCTTCGCAAGTTGGCGGACTATTTCAATCGAGGAGTACTCTTCTTCCTCGAATCTGAAGCAGCCAAACAAGAGCGTGTTTATACACCTCAGTTCCGCACCATTGCAAACCAAAAGCCCGAATTGTCTGCCAGGCTCAAAGCTTTGATTGAGCGAATTGAAAAGCAGCGTGAAGTTTACCTAAGTCTTCGTGAAGAACTTAGCGATGCGGAACAGTTACGGTTTTCTCCACCGCGACTTCCATCTCACGACTTGAGGCGTGCAGCCGAAATCTCACGACAGTGGTTAGCTGTGCCTGAAAAGAATAACTTCGACAGTTTTCGCCAAGCGTTAGAAAACAAAGGCGTCCTAGTTTTCCGAAGCAGTGGCTACAACGGTAAATGGCAGATACCACAAGATGATCCTACGTGTGGCATTACTCTTTATCACACGACTTCTCCAGTGATCGTGGTCAAAAAAGACTCTAACAGTCGACAGACGTTTACGTTGATGCACGAGCTAGCGCATGT
>CALMBE010000579.1 GCA_937860165.1 uncultured Planctomycetaceae bacterium | reverse complement strand
GATCGAATTGGCACACTTGGATGTACCTCCGAGAAGTAGTGCAATTGGCATTGGTCGCTATTTCTCTGCACTTCGGCGCGAAATCCATCCGCCAAGCCAATGGATTCAACTACAGTGCCATCGTGGAAGTTGCCGCCCTGTTCGTCGGCATCTTTGTGTGCATGCAGCCTGCCCTACAAATCCTAAGCGCCAACGGGGCAGCAATCGCCCGGTCCCTGGGCTCAACTGGCTACTTCTGGGCATCTGGCACATTGTCTTCTTTTCTGGATAACGCCCCGACCTATCTCGTTTTCTTCAAGACGGCTCAGGATACTGCCATTTCTGGACCTACTGGAGGAGTACCCGAGTTGATTTTGCAGGCAATCAGCTTGGGATCGGTCTTTATGGGGGCCATGACTTACATCGGCAACGGTCCCAATTTCATGGTCAAAGCCATTGCCGAGAAGGCTGGAATCCAGATGCCTAGCTTCTTTGGTTACATGGTCTATAGTTGCCTCATCCTGTTGCCAATTCTGTTGCTCAATCAGTGGATAAACCTCTAGCATCGCAGTTGGGCCCAACCAATCGGCTCGAACTAAGACCATGACCGTTACGCAGCGGCCTATTCTATGGCAGGAAAATTGCTTACATTACTGCTAGTTCATCTCTAAAAAACATTCCGCTGGTCTTCGCCTCCAAATATCTTGATCCACCCGCCATCCTTCACCCCCCCTTCTGTAGTGTCAACTTCCACGATCACTAGCCAAGATGCCCTCCAGCAGCTCTGCGGGCGACTTCAATCGGCGCCAATCATCGGTATCGACACGGAGTTCGTCTCGGAAGATACCTTCCATCCCGAACTTTGCTTGGTCCAGATTGCCACGGAATCCGATTTTGTCGCCATCGATCCCCTAGCAGTCCCCGATCTGACTTGCCTGTGGGAAACCTTGGTAAACGGCACTCACACCACCGTACTTCACGCCGGTCGAGAAGAACTCAACTTCTTCCTCCGTGGGATCGGAGCCATTCCAAAACATTTGTTCGACGTCCAGATAGCCGCGGGCTTCTCTAGTGCCGAGTATCCTTCCTCGTACAGTTCCGTAGTAAGCAGATTTCTTGGCCACCAACCTGCCAAGGGGGAACAACGCACTGACTGGCGGCGAAGACCGCTCACGAAAGCTCAGATCACCTATGCCTTGGAAGATGTTCGCTATTTGCAGCCCCTGTTCGAGGTCCTCGGAAAACGACTCCAATCCCTGGACCGTGCCGATTGGTTCGCCGACGAGATGCGCGTCTGGCAAGCTGAAGTGGTCGCTGCCAATAGTCGCAAGGATTGGCGCCGCGTTTCTGGCATCGGCAAGCTCGGCCCACGTAACTTGGCAATCATTCGAGAACTCTGGACCTGGCGTCAGGAGGAGGCCCAACGTCGCAATCAACCCGTGCGGCGTATTTTGCGAGATGACTTGCTTGTCGAAATCGCCAAGCGGAAACTGGATTCCCCCGATCAGATTTTGGCCATTCGCGGCCTCGATCGGGGAAGCCTCAAACGCAAGGCCGAAGAATTAGCGGCTTGCGTGGCACGAGGCTTGGAAGGTCCGGTCGAGCGATTAGTCGAATCCGATCGCAACGGTGAGTTACCATCCCAACTGAACCTGCTGGGCCAGTTTCTGGCTCCCGCACTGGGGACAATCTGTCGACGGGCAGAAATTGCCACCAATTTGGTGGGAACCGCCTCCGATGTTCGCGAACTAATTGCCCATCGCATGGGACTTTCCGCGAATTCTGACGAAACTCCCTACTTGGCCCGGGGTTGGCGAGCTCAAATCGTGGGCCATGTGATCGACGAGCTCCTGACCGGGCAACGGTCTATCCGGATTTGCGACGCCCATTCCGAAGATCCCCTGGTCTTCGAGATGGTGGACCCTGTCTAATACTAGAGCGCCAAGTCAGATTTACCACGACGACTCAACGGAAGCGACGGGGGAGATGAGGGAAAAGTCGTAAGTCGTAAGTGAAATCTTAAGAACTGGATTCCCGCCTGCGCGGGAATGACAATAATTTTCGCCAGCCCCCAAATCCCAGCCCCCAGCCCCTAAATTCCATCCGTCGTGCTCGTTGTGTCGTTGTGGTTCAATCTAGCGCTGTAGTACTAAGTGGCTAACGATTGATCGTCTTGTCTTTCTCGTTCGAATAAGCGGTTTCGCCGTCTTC
>CALMBE010000578.1 GCA_937860165.1 uncultured Planctomycetaceae bacterium | reverse complement strand
GGAGTACCAGCGTGAGCATGGCACCCCAAAGTGAAAAAGTGAACGGCCCTGCCCCGCAATCGACATTCCCCCCGGCAATTTCCCCGCATTTTTGCGGTTGCCAACCACCCCAAGTTCGTTACATTGGAGGGGTCGTAGTTTATTTTGGTATCACAAGTGGAAATTGAATCTGCCGTTAGAAGTTGTCACTGAGGTTTTTTGGTTAGGTTTGTCGGCCCGCCGGGTTCGCGCAAGTGGCGCGACGAGCCGCTCGATCTCATCGGTGACAGGCTGGCACAAGACAGTTCACAGTAGGGAAAAAGTAGGGAAAGATGTCGGTCACGAAAGAACGTAAGCAAGTGTTGGTGAAGGAATTCGGGCGTGGTGGAGCGGATAGCGGTTCCCCCGAGATTCAGATTGCCGTTCTGACGACCCGGATCGCGGAAATGACGCGACATCTACGCGAACATGACAAAGACCATGCTGGTCGAAGAGGTCTGCTCCGCATCGTCGGGCGTCGTCGTCGGCTGTTGGATTACGTCAAGCGTAAGAACCCACAACAGTATCTCGATCTGTTACGCCGCCTGGACATTCGTAAATAGAGCAGCGGTCGTTATCGTTTGCAGCCGTCTCGATTCCTCGGGGTGTGCTTCACTTGCAAACTCTCTCTGCCTTCGAGCCACAGCCAATTGCCGTGGAACCGCCCCCTGCGTGTGGGTGTCGCTCTGCAATCCGCCGGACGCAAGTCCTCGGGTGTTGGCATTGCCGTGAACAACGGTCGATTCTCCAAGATGTAGGAAGAAAGAAATTGAATAAAATCCGTGTTGAAAAGAAAATTGGAAATGGCACCTTCAGTATCGAAACTGGTTACTTAGCCAAGCAGGCAGCAGGTGCTTGCCTCGTGCAATATGGCGACACCACCGTGCTGTGCGCCGCCGCCTCGGGTCCCTCGCGGCCTGGTACCGACTTTTTCCCCCTGACGTGCGACTATCGTGAGCGCACCGCCGCTGCCGGCAAATTCCCCGGTGGCTTCATGAAGCGCGAAGGTCGCCCCACCACCAAGGAAATCCTCACCGCGCGGCTGATGGATCGGCCCATCCGTCCGATGTTTCCCGAGGGTTACAACGACGAAGTCCAAATCCAGGCCTTTGTCCTTTCCAGCGACAAACAAACCGATGGCGATATCCTGGCCATGAATGGTGCGTCTGCCGCACTGGGCATTTCCAGCCTGCCTTTCCAAGGCCCCTTGGCTTCGATCCGTATGGGTTATGTCGATGGTGAGTACATCCCGTTTCCAACCCAGGACGATCTCGAAGCAAGCTCCTTGGATTTGATCGTCTCGGGCTCGAAAGAAGCGGTCTTGATGATCGAAGGCTTTGCCCGCGAGATGCCCGAAGATGTCATGGCCAAAGCGATTCTCACCGCGCACGACTACATTCGCCAGATGTGTGACTTGCAGTTGGAGCTAATTGCCAAGGTCGGCACCGAAAAGACACCCTACGCAGCACCAGCCTCGGATGGTTTGTTCGATGTGATGCACACTCAGTTTGGTTCCAGATTCAGTGCGGCAAATCTCACCGAGGGCAAGCATGCTCGCTACGAAGCTGTAACGGCACTGAAGGAAGAAGCCCTGGCTGCTTTGGTCCCGGACCCCAAAGCCGAGGGAGCCTACACGCTCGATTCCTTCTACAAGAATTGGCACGACCTGGAAGCCAAGATCAGCCGCGAACAGATTCTCAGTGGCACGCGCGCCGATGGCCGCAAGCACAACGAACTCCGCAATATCGAGTGCGAAGTCGATCTTCTGCCGCGGGTCCATGGTTCCGCCGTATTTCAACGCGGTGAAACCCAGGCCTTGATCACCGTCACCTTGGGTACTGGGCGCGACGAGCAACGTGTCGATGGTTTGTTCGATGAATACACCAAGCGGTTCATGCTCGACTACAACTTTCCCTCGTTTTCGGTGGGCGAATGCCGACCGATTCGGGGCCCTGGCCGCCGCGAGATTGGCCATGGTGCCTTGGCCGAGCGGAGCGTCAATCCGGTTCTCCCCGACCACGACAAATTTCCCTACACGATTCGTGTGATTTCCGACATCTTGGAATCGAATGGTTCCAGCTCGATGGCTTCGGTCTGCGGTGCCACCCTGGGCCTCATGGCTGCTGGGGTGCCGATCACCAATCCCGTCGCTGGAATCTCGATTGGCTTGGTCAAGGATGCCGATCGCTGGACCTTGTTGACCGATATCATCGGCAACGAAGATCACTTTGGCGACATGGACTTCAAGATCGCGGGTACTCAAAACGGCATCACGGGGATCCAACTCGATCTCAAAATCGCCGGCATTAGCGAGGAGATCATTCAAGCGACTCTCATCCAAGCTCGTGAAGCCCGCATCGAAATCCTCCGCAAAATGCTCTCGGCCATTGCACGGCCCCGCGCGACCACGGCCGAATCGGCACCACGGTTGTTGCGGACGAAGATCGACCCACAAAAGATCGGCCTCTTGATTGGCCCCGGCGGCAAGACCATCCGCGGCATTCAGGAGGATGTCGGTTGCACAATCGATGTCGAGGAAGACGGCACGGTCACCGTGGCGGCAGCCAATCAAGCTGCGGCGGAAGAAGGTTTGGCC
>CALMBE010000577.1 GCA_937860165.1 uncultured Planctomycetaceae bacterium | reverse complement strand
GCGAGGATCGAGGACCATGAAGAAATGGACGTGGTTGAGTTCACACGATTCGCACTCCAGTCCTGCGGAATCCTCCAGAAGGGAATGGTCGCTAAGGCAAAGCACACGGCACCGACTGCAACACAGGCCACGTAGGCCCACCAATTGTGTAGCGATTCTGCAGCAGCGTGCCTAGTGTTTTGCCACCAGGAGGTACCAATTGCCCCGGCGAGCATCCCCACGACTTGGAAAGAATTCAGCAGCGCAGCGCGCCGTCCCACGAATCGTCCTCGAACGGCGCGGGGCACGAGCTCGCCGATCCAGGCCCACAGTGCGATGGTTCCCAGGAATTCAAGCAGATGATATCCAGTCCAGCAGAGTACCAGCGCGGCCAGCGATGTTGTGGAATTCGAAAATAAACCTGGAGCCGAGACGATTGGCAATAGGAGGAGCATTGCCGACGAGGCCAGAAATACTCTTCCGCAGAATTGGCGATAGTCGCCCACTTGATTAAGTAGGATCGGAGTCCCCAAACGTAAAACACCAACCAGTCTTGGGGCTGCGAGTATTAGGCTGGTAGCGAAACCCTTGGTGCCATAGGTGCCAGCTAGATAGACCACCAGCGACGAGCTGACGAATCCATTGCCCAGGCCCCAGAATACAGCGTTCCAATAGAACTGCTGGAGCACGAACCGCCGCTCGACCTTATTCACTTTCGAGTTGCGATCAGAAAACCAGTGTGCCATGGGCCACAGCGTAGGATGAACACCGCCGCAAGGCAAGCAGGATTGGCGGGGATATCAGGGCCAATGACTTTTTCACAATGGTGGGTGCCATGGCCACGGCGGTACTCCGCTGTGGCCATGTATTCTCGACCATTCACATGCCCACGCCGGAGTACCTGCGTGAGCATGGCACCCCAAAATGAAAAAGTGATCGGCCCTGGGCGGGGAATCTCAATTCGACGGACAGTGTTCGTGCAACGCGGCCTCGAATTCGGCACCCCGTTTCTTCCACCATTTCAAGAAGCTGGTACTCAGTTCGATAGCCTGGTCGTGCTCGATAGCTACGCGGCGTGCCACATCGGCAGCGAGTGCGTCGGCAGGCATCGCCGCCAGCCAAGATTGAAAGAGGGCCTGGGCGGTGGCGTGGTCGTTGATTTCTCCCAAGCGATCCTGCAAATCGACTAGTTGGGGATAGATCACCTTGCGCAGGGAATCGGGAAAAGCCTCATGAAAGATCTCAATGGAATACCGGAACCGTTTGCCCGCAATGCGGAGTTGGTGGAGTTCGGCCAGTGTCGGGTCGGGGACTTGCACCAATTGCAGAAACGAAGCGTTGGAAAGCCGCAAGGCATGTCGAGCGTATTCGGTAAAGGCGAGTTCCGCTGAATCGGAATCGTGGGAGAGCGATCTCAAAGTCTGGTCGACACAGTGGATGAGTTGGCCCCGCGAAGCCTTGGCCGCCACTTTGATAAGTTGCTCTTGAGCCTCGCAGCGCTGGCTTTTGAGGCGGGCAATCGCGTATTCGGTCACCGGATCGCTGGGGGCATTCTTTTGAAAGCGAGCCAGCAGCACATCGGCGTCACGGGCGGGACCGGCCCCCTCCCGGATTCGTCGGAGCCATTTTTTGAGTCGCCTGGGCTTGGCGGAAAACAGAGGTTCAAAGGCTCTCAGAGCCGCCATCGCCCGACGGCATCCCACCCGCAATTGGTGGACATGCTCGATGTGCTCCTGAAAATGATGGGCCGCCAGGGGAAGCATCGCCTGGACCGTTTCCATGCGATCGGCCAGCATGGCATGGGCGCAGCCCCTGGCCGAGGAATCGGTCTGACTTGCTTCTGCCCATTTGCTACTCATGGTTACTAGGGTAATCCAGTGCTTGCGCAAAGGCAAATTCCCTTTTCAAATCAAATTGCTACAATCGAGGGCGGATTGCAGTTTCTGGGATTCCGTGCAGGGATTTTACGCCATGGCCACTACCGAGCAAATCATCGGCCCCTATGTGCTAGGGCGTTGTCTGGGGCACGGGGGTTTTGGGTCCGTCTACGAAGCGACCCACCAAGAAACGGGCCAACGCGTAGCCGTTAAGGTGCTACACGGCACGCAGGAATTAGAGCCCGAAGTACAACGGCGTTTTGTCCGTGAGATCGCCCTTCTCAAACGCTTTGACCATGAGAATATTGTCCGGGTCATCGAGGCCGGCATCCACGAAGGCAGCATTTACTGCGCGATGGAACTTGTCGAGTGCGGCACGTTGCGGGAAGTTCTGACCGCGCGCTGGCGCTTGCCGTGGCGCGAGGCGGCCGAAGTCGCGGTGCAAACCTGTCGGGCCTTGGACCACGCCCACCGGCGAGGTTGTATCCACCGCGATCTCAAGCCCACCAATCTGTACTTGTCGGAAGATGGTTTTGTAAAGCTTGGCGATCTCGGTCTGGCGCGCGATCTGAACGATTCTCGGCTGACGACTTCGGGCCAAACGGTTGGCACTTGGCGGTACATGCCGCCGGAGCAAATTCGGGGCGAGGATGACATCGACGGGCGGTTAGACTTGTACGCCCTGGGTTGCATCCTGTTCGAGATGGTTTCGGGTCAGGTCCCTTTTGAAGGCCCGGACTTTGCGGCGATCTTTGAAC
>CALMBE010000576.1 GCA_937860165.1 uncultured Planctomycetaceae bacterium | reverse complement strand
CGGAGTACCGCCGTGGCCATGGCACCCTCCATTGTGAAAAAGTCATTGGCCCTGGCTCGTTTTGGAATCACTGGACAAGTGGGATAAGCATCGGTTACAACAACCTTGATACCAGTCAACACTGGGGTCAGTTGGCAGCATGTTCGAAATTCGGGGTGCCGTGTATCTCATCACGAAGGATTCTCATGTTGAACAAACCAAAAACCAGTTGGCGTAAATTGACCCTTGAAAGACTCGAAGATCGGAGCATGTTGTCGTGCTCAGTTCCGAATGCCGATTTCAATTCCAGTGGCTTGGTTGACGCTACTGATCTAGGTGTCTGGCAAATCGGCTATGGCACGGGAATTGCGCATAACCAAGGAGATGCCGACGGGGACGCGGACGTTGATGGCAGGGATTTTCTCGCCTGGCAGCGGCAATACGGCCAGCCAGCCCCTCCTGACCAGTTTATTGTCACGACGATGGGTCTAAAACCCTCGCCTTCAGGCGAAACCTTTAGGTTCTACTTTGATGATGTTTACCCCTTCGAGATTCGTTCAACATCCTAGGTCGTCGAAAACCGCTCGTTCAATTGAGAGGGATCAGGTCGTCAATTACTTTCACTCGTGGGCGGAGGACTTCCAGTCCGATGCCCACGAAACGCTCGAACCCACCGGCTTCTAGCCGGTGGATACTTCAGTATCCCTCACCCCTCACCCCTCACCCCTTGATCCTCCATCCTTCCCAAGCGCGTCTTCCGCGCGCTCTACGAAACTGCGCTACTTCCCGCAGTAGTCGATGATGCGCGCGATTTCGCTTTTCAGGTCCGGACGCTTGACGATGCGGTCGATGTAGCCGTGTTCGAGGAGGAATTCGCTCGTTTGGAAACCAGGGGGGAGTTCGATCCGGATGGTCGCCCGAATCGTGCGGGGACCGGCAAAGCCGATGAGGGCTTTAGGTTCGGCGAAGATCACGTCTCCGAGCGAAGCGAAACTTGCGGCGACGCCTCCCATGGTGGGGTTTGTGAGCACCGAGATAAACAACCCTTGGGCCTCGTCGTATCGGGCCAAAGCTGCCGACACCTTGGCCATCTGCATCAGCGAGAAAATCCCCTCGTGCATCCGGGCGCCGCCACCGGATCCGCTGATGATAATCAGCGGTAGTCGCTCGGCAGTGGCCCGTTCGATCAGGCGCGTGAGTTTCTCGCCGACGACCGAGCCCATACTCCCCATGATGAATGCCGAATCGGTGACCCCACAAGCCACGCGGCGGGCGCGGATCATGCCGGTGCCAGTAAGCACCGCATCGCGGAGTCCGGTTCGCAGTTGTTCGGCGACGATGCGTTCGCTGTATTTTTTCTTGTCCTCGAAGTTGAGCGGATCGGTCGGTGAGAGCCCGGCGTCCCACTCCTCGAAAGTCCCTTCGTCGAGCATGAAGCCGATGCGGTCGCGGGCACTGAGGTACATGTGGTAGCCGCACTCGGGGCAGACGCTCATGTTCTGCTCACATTCCTTACGGAAGAGCATCGCGCTGCATTCATCGCAACTAAGCCACAAGCCGCTAGGCACCCCGCGCTTTTCGCGCGCGGGCTTGACTGGGTCGCTCGAAGGTTCGGCTTGAAAAGATGCCATGGGATTACTCATGCAGAAAGACTGTCGTAAGACCGGTTCCAGTATATCAAGCAGCGAAGGTGAAAGGGCAAATAATTAGGCGAGCCGTAAGCAGACCACACAGGTGGGTGCGGTGCCCTCGCCCGGAGCTTTTGGCGAGCCGGAGGGCGGAGCGCTAAACCGCAAGCGGCGGGAAGCGCACGCTTCACTAACAACTAACGACTTACGCCTATTCAATTCCGCATTCACCTACATCTCACAACTCGCAACCTTCTCCTCCAGCGGGATCAACTCCCAAGCGGGGCGGGTGGTACAGCAATTCTGCCACAAGTTTCCCAGGCCATCGGCCCGCAGCAGTCGGCACAAGAGACTTGCCAATGGCTCCGGCAAGACCAGGGCGACGGTTCCTGTTTTATGTTTCTTTTCGAGTTTGTCCAATACCGCTTGCAAGCGATCCTGAGCCGCTTGGAGGGACTCCCCCTCCGGTGGGCACACTGTCTCGGGATGTTCGAGCCACTGTTTGTAAATGCGAGGTTGCTTGGATTTTACTTCTTCGATGAGCATCCCTTGCCAGAGACCAAGGTTGAGATTGTGGAGGTTTTTGTTCACCTTTACTTTTTGATGCAAGGAGATCGACACCAACTCGGCCGTTTGCTGGGTCGCCCGATCAGGGCCGGCGTAGAGGGCCTCGACTTCGTCGATCGGCAGCGATTCGGCCAGCGCGGCGACTTGCTGCCAACCTTCTTCGCACAACGGCAAGTCCAGCATTCCCTGCACTCGGGATTGCGTGTCGAAGTCGGTTCGACCTGTGCGGATGAGCAAAATGTTTTGCATGGAGGGTGGATCGCAGGGGTGCGGGGCGAATACTTTTAACGCTTACTTTTGGCTAAGTTTTGCAAGTCTCTCAGACTGGCGGCATAGTCCGGAGTACGAAAAACTGCCGAGCCGGTGACGAACATCTCCGCTCCCGCTGCGGCACAAGTGCCGATCGTCTGAGCATTGATGCCACCATCGACTTCGATCAGCACTTCGGCGGGGAGCAATCTCCGCAGGTCGCGGATCTTCGGCAGCACCGTCGCGTCGAATTCCTGCCCGCCGTAGCCAGGCATGACAGTCATGGCGAGTACAAAATCACAGTGAACCAAATAGGCTTCGACCGCAGACAGCGGAGTCGGAGGGTTCAATACCAACCCAGCCGCCGCACCGCACTCACGGATTTGATCGAGCACGGATCGCGGGTCAGGGACCGCCTCGATGTGTACGGAAACGAGCGCAGCCCCTGCTTCAACAAACCGCGACACATAGCGCGCCGGGTCGGTAATCATCAGGTGGACATCGAGCGGCAAATCCGTAATCCGGCGGGCGGCCTCGACGATGGTAAACCCGTAGGTGATGTTGGGGACAAAGTGGCCATCCATAATATCCAAGTGCAACACCTGCGCTCCCCCCTCTTCGACAGCGCGGATCTCGTGTTCCAAGTTGCCGAAGTCGCATAACAACAGTGAGGGCAAGATGACCGGCGAAGCGGCTCGCAGCGTGGCAAGAGGGGAACCAGTCTCCATGGTGAAGTCGCAAGCGGTGTGTTGGTGATTGTCCCAGAGGATCGGCTCAGGCACGGTGGGCCGAGCAGAAGGATGGTGACCGACGATTGGTTTATTGGTTTCTTACACCGAGGGGCTGAGAGTGTGGGCGATCGCGTGGGATGCGTCACCGATTGGGCAAGATTCTAGCAGGCCTGGACCTGACCGCTAGTACCGCGCATGGCCCTAGCGATCTTAAGTCTTGTGCTGCAAGGAGTTACGGCGGGGATGTGGGTGCCCAAGCTGTCCCTCGAAGTGTGGCTGGCCGCTGTGAGACCGGCCGAGTCGCGGGAAAAAATGCAAGACAGTAGCTCAGTTATCATCCAAGTCTTCGCTATGAGGCAATTCAGAGATGGAGCGGATTTTCAACAGGCGGTTGAACCGCTCGGTCGTGTAGTAGTTTGGCACCTGGGGTGTCTGGCTGGGTCGTTCGAGACGAAGCAGACCTCGGCGGACAAGTTGGCCCAAGAGCCCATCACTCCGCGCACCCCGGCTGCGTGTGATTTGCTCGGCAGTCACCGGTTGTTGATAAGCCACGATGGAAAGCACCTCGACCGACTGAGGCGAAAGTCGCACCTGTCGGGCCTGGCCGCTGATTCGCAACCGGAGCGGTTCGAATTCAGGGCGAAGCCTGAGGCGATAGCCAGCACCTTCGCTCACGATTCGATAGCTCGAACCCGCTTCGTCGTAAGTGGCATTGAGATCGGCGATGATCTGGTCGACTTCTTGCGGGGACACGTCGCGGATGAAAGACGCCATCGCGCGATTCGTGAGAGGATGGCCGTCGGCGTATCCGACGAACAACATTCCTTCGATGATCATGCGCGGTGAAAGATTCTGGCGGTCGTCGGTCGGCTTGGCAGAGCTGGGCTGAAGCTCGGCCCGCGACTCGGGGATCGTGGGAAGTGTGGACTCGTCGGGGGCCGATCCAGTTAAACGGGCAAAGGCGGCCGAGAGTCGATTGAGCGAAAACCGGCCTGCAGCGGAGGCTTCATTCGCAGCGGTCGATGCAGTGGAGTTAGAAGCGTTTTGTGGGGTAGGTTCGGCCATGTGGGCGAAATCATAGGAATCCCCGCTTACCAATTGCAATACAAGTTCCCCGCAGCGTTGCTAGCTGCTGGCAGACCGCCTCGGCTGACCTCGACATTCATCGTTGTGGCAGCTAGATAATCGCCCGACGGAATCGGACTATTTCACCCAACCTTCCCCCTGAAAGCCATGATCGCGTATCTCTTCGCTCAAGTTGTTTCTGTCCCTGTCACCGAACCAGAGACCGACGTTCGTTCTCAGTTAGTGCGAGTATTGGACAAACTCAAAGGCTTGCAGCCGCAAGTGGAGCAGTATGGCCTGCGGGCGTTGTTGGTGTTGGTGTTGATGATTTTAGCACTGACGCTTTCCAGTTGGGCGTCGGCGATGGTCGAGCGAGGACTCGCGCGGATTCGCTTCGACGAGACGCTCACCAAATTCCTGGCTAGATTGGTCCGTTGGGGGATTTTGCTCTTAGCGGTCCTGGCCTGTTTGGATCACTTTGGAGTCGAGACCACCAGCTTTGCCGCGGTGATTGGGGCCCTCGGTTTGGCGATTGGTTTGGCTTTCCAGGGAACACTATCCAACTTTGCCGCGGGGGCGATGCTGTTGATCTTCCGACCCTACAAAGTGGGCGACACCGTCAACACGGCTGGCCATGCGGGCACGGTCGACGAAATTGGTTTGTTTACAACCGAAATCGACAC
>CALMBE010000575.1 GCA_937860165.1 uncultured Planctomycetaceae bacterium | reverse complement strand
GGGGGTCACCTACGCGAGCACGGGTCCACCCTTGCGGCGATTTCTGGATCGGGTGCTGGGGCATCGGACGGCAGTCATGGTTGCGTGTCCTGGGGGATCTTGCCCACGTCCGCTGCCTGGCGGGGCAGTCGGAAATAATACGCTGCGCCCCACCATTGGTGATCGCCCGCCACGCATTTCACAGGACGAAAACCGTTGGGCCGAAATCAGCCAGCGCGTTGCCCAGCTCGAAGCGACCAAACAAGATCGTGGTGATTATCTCACTCGCGATGATTTGCAGGAGTATGTCCCGCGCACGGAGGCAAACCGATTCGCCGAGGCGGACGCGGTCGATCGCTTGGAACAAGTTGGCGAGGAGCGACACGCAACGTTGCAGAAACGCCTGGGCCAACTGGCTGCCGTGGGGGGCAAGGTCGCGGGGGCGGCGGCCCTCGGGACCCTCGGCATCAGCGGGCCCGTGGGTTGGGGGATTTTAACTGGAACCACCGTGGGGGGACTCTTGCTGGGGCGTTTTATCCAGCGAAGTGGCGTCGGAGGTCGCCGCCGCCGAAGGTTTTTCACCGAATCCAACCAGTGAGCAACGAGAAACCTCGACAAGTTTTCACCCCATCGAGCGCGATGACGCTGAAAGTCGCCAACTTCTACGACTTTCGCGATTGGAGGGACGTGATCCGCTACAAGACGCGGTTGCAGGACGCCTTGCACTCGACCGGCTCGACGCGGTTGCCGACAGTGACACTGACCCGCACCAAGCCCGTTGGGCCGACCAGTTGAGACGCGAACTGCGTGAACGATTTAACGAAATCGCACCGACGAAGTTTGGATGACGGATGTCAGTGGTCAGTAGTCCGTTGTCCGTTGCAACCGTAACTAACCACTAACCACTGACTACTGACAACTAACCACTCACACAAGGAACCACCCATGTCTGCCGGAGATCCTGGAAAAGAACAATTTCGTCGTGGGATTGTCGAATTTCGCAATCTGCATATCGTAGCTTCCCTTGGTCCGCTGTTTGATTTCCGCAGTGAAGTCGTGTCGAACGATGAATTCGGAGTTCGTGGCGGGCTAGACGAAACAACGAAGAATCACTACGTCGAACACTTGTTGGCTTGCGATCGCATGCGTCGCCGAGTGACTTACAATCCCGACAAGATCGCGTTGGGCGATTTGATCGAAAGTGCGACCGACACCAAGCTCACGCTGCTCGGCTCGCAGGACCCCTTCGGTGGGGACGAAGTCCAAGAAGCCCCCGGGGGATTGATTGCCTTGCCATGGGCTTTGGACGGTTCGGACCCGAACATTCCGTTGGCGAGTCAATTGAATTTCCGCAGCCAGAATGCGCTGATTCTGCTGGGGGCCGTCGATCGGGCCGTGGTGAATTGGACGCGACTCGAGAGTCGCTTCCGCAGCACCTTCATCTACGTGAAGGATTCGATGCGGATGTACGGCAACTATGTGCAAATTCTTGAATACCTGAACGCCTTCGCCGGTGATGCCAATCGTGTCGACATGGCTGCGGGAGTTCGACCCACGGAAGAACCGCTGGGCCCCACGGATTCGCCTAACCTGCGCAGCGAAACGGCAGGCGGCGTGGCAAAGACTTAGGCTCTCGTTTTACCGCGGAGTCACGGAGAAGAAGAGTGGCTAGTGGCTGGGAAAGATTTCCGTCATTCCCGCCCCCGCCACCGCGAGGGGCAGGCTCTGCGCGGGAATGACAGCCGGAGTAATTTCTCGACAACTCTTACCTCTCCGTGCCCTCTGTGGCTCCGCGGTTTAATTCCATGACAAACAACATGAATGCTCAACTGAATTGGCCAGCGGCCGCGACGATGATCTCGGCGATGATCGGAGCGGCCGCCGCCTCGTGGGCGCTAGCGACCGCCCCGGCGGAAAAAGGAGTGGTCGCGGACGGAGACCGGTATGCCTCTGCCCGCGAGATTGGCGAAGTGAAGGCCCGGCTCACGGCGATTGAACTCTCGAACCAACAACTGCGGCGCGAGTTGCGGAGCGATATCCGAGAGCTGCGCGATCTGCTCGCCGAAGTGGTGAAATGACAAAGTTGTTCAGGAATTTCGGGGATTGCCCGCGAATCACGCGAATATCCGCGAATTAAGGGATGGAAATGGAATTCTGGTGACTGGGCAAATCAATTTTTATTTAGCACGCACCTCAGAGTTTCAAAACAGAACATTGTAACTTCCGATTCGCGCACATTCGCGTGTTTCGCGGGCAACTAATGCCCATCACAACCGAGGAGCAACGACATGCATATTCGAGATCGGATCAAGGAACTGCGACGGGTGCGGGCGAGCGAATTGGCCCCCAATCCCAGGAATTGGCGGACCCATCCGAAGGCCCAGCAAGATGCGCTCCGCGGCGTGTTGGCTGAAGTGGGGTATGCGGACGCCTTGTTGGCCCGAGAGCTGCCCGACGGTCGGTTGGAACTCGTCGACGGGCATCTCCGTGCCGAAACAACCCCCGATGCCATCGTGCCCGTGTTGGTGCTGGATGTGGACGAAGCCGAAGCGGTCAAGATTTTGTTGACCCACGACCCCTTGGCTGCGCTGGCCGAAGCAGATACCGAGCGGCTTCGCGCATTAATCGAAGACAGCGACTTCGAGAGCCCTTCCGTAATTGAGATGTTGGCCCAACTCGAAGAAGAGCTCACTGGGGCCACGAACAGTTTTGCAAACTCCGACGAACGCCCCGCGGCGGTGATTCCGGAATCGTACCAAGTCGTCGTCGAGTGTGCCGACGAAGCGGAGCAACAAGAAGTGTTTGAGCGAATGCGCGGCGAAGGCTTCCGCTGCCGTGTGTTGACATTGTAAGAAAGAAAGTTGCGAGGCGCGCGTTTCGAGGCGTCAATATGCTTCTCAACGCGAGCCTCATTATACCCCGCGCGGTGACGAATGATCCGTACTTGGGTGCCACTGGCTTTGCCAGTGTCTTCTCTTAGGACTGTTAAACAAGGATTTATCGGGAGAACACTGGCAAAGCCAGTGGCACCCGAATCTCTCAATTCCGACCGAGTAGTGTATAGGAACCTTGCCATGCCGATTACCGAGATTCAAGTTACCTGTCCCGTGTTCGATTCCTTTCGCGTGCAGCAAATTGCCGGGATGTTTGATGTGTCGCTCAGTGAAAAGTGTACCGAGCGGTTCAAGGTCGAGGTGCCGAGCTTGGAAGAACCTTGGGAGGTGGGTCTGATCGTGGGCCCCTCGGGAAGCGGCAAGAGCACGATCGCCAGCCAATTGTTTGGCGAAACACTCTACCGAGAATCGGCCTGGCCAGCGGACCTGGCCGTCATCGACTGTTTCGAGAACTTGCCGGTGCGTCAGGTAATCGAGCTATTCACGGCGGTCGGTTTCAGCTCGCCCCCCTCCTGGGTCAAGCCGTATCAAGTGCTGAGCACCGGCGAGCGCTTTCGATGCGATCTGGCGCGGGCGCTATCGCTTGGTCGAGAGCCAAGAGCGGAGAGTCCAGAGCCAGACAATGGTGGCTCTCGACTCTTGACTCTCGACGCTCGACCTCTTGTTGTTTTCGACGAATTCACCAGCGTGGTGGATCGCAATGTGGCCAAGGCTTGTTCGACCGCGATTGCCAAGGGGATCCGGCGGGGAAACATTCCCTGCCGATTCATTGCCGTCACTTGCCACTACGACGTTGCCGAATGGCTCGAAGCGGACTGGGTCTTGGACATGGCCACGGGGCAATTGCAGCGGAGGCGTCTTAGGCGTCCGCCGATCCACGTGGAAGTCTATCGCTGCGGGATGGCTGCGTGGGAATTGTTTAAGCGACATCACTATCTGAGTGGTTCACTCGCACCGGGAGCACAGTGTTTTTTGGGGCTCTGGGAGGGCAACCCGGTGACCTTCTGTGCGACACTCCCCGTGTTGACCAAGAAAAACCATCGCCGCTTTACGCGGATTGTCACCTTGCCGGATTACCAAGGCATGGGCATCGGTATGAAAGTGGTGGTGGCGGTGGCGGACAAACTGCGGAGCGAGGGGAAGCGAATCAACGTTACCAGCAGCCATCCGGCACTCATTCGCCACTGCAAACACTCTCCACTCTGGAAGGCGGTGAACGTCAAGAAAACCGGAGCCAGCCCCCGCGGTACCGAGCGTTTTAAGAATTATCGCAGTTCCAGCGGCAGAGCGGTCGTGTCGTTTGAATACCTCGGGGAAGTGTGGAAGGCGGAATAGAAAAAAAGGCGAGCCGTAAGCAGACCACACAAGTGGGTGTGGTGCCCTCGCCCGGAGGGCGGAAGGAGAAAAGTAGGAATTGTGGTGTCGAATGATCCATTCTTGGGTGCCACTGGCATAGCCAGTGGCACACGAATTCCTCAATACCGACCACAGACTACTGACCACGGACGACACACCAAGTTCGCAACGCGAGGCCAGCATGGCGATGGATATCAAACCGGTCACGGAAGAACAACAGCGCGAGTTCGCGGCAATGTTGGGGATCGGCTGCGATTCCGAGACGGCTGGAAAGTTTCTGGGGATCGCGCTGGATCAAGTTCACACCACTCGGGAGGTCGATCCGGCATTCGACTCGCGACTGTTGCGGGCCGAGGCGACCGCGGAATTCAATCACATGCGGAACCTGCACGAAGCGGCCAAGGACCCCAAGAATTGGCGGGTGTCGGTGTGGTGGCTCGAACGGCATGCCCCGGAACGTTTCGCGCAGCGGGCCCCCGGGACACTGACCACGCGACAGATACACCGCTTGATTGACAAATTGTCGCAAACGATTGCCGAGGAAGTCACACACTTCCAAGATCAACAACGATTGCTGACTCGATTTGCGGAAATCATCGACGGGATCGGTGGTGAAGGAGTTGCGGAAGTGAGTGCGCAATTGTCAGCCGCCGAGGATGCTGCTGATTCCCACGAGCCAGGAGAGCCACGATGATCGACCCACGGCAAGACAAACACATGATGCGCGACTGGGTCCAGCGCATGATTCGGTATTTGACCCGCAAGTGTTGGTGGAAGTCGCAACCAGCCCGAACAAACACGGAATTGAGCCTGTTGGCCTGGGCCCGTCATTACTTGCCCAATCACTTCAGCAAAGCACCCTCGAAAATGCACTTGTGGTTGGGAGAGAAACTGGACCCGCTCCACATCGAGCGGGGAACACACATCAATGTGATCGGACCACGCGGTGGCGCGAAATCGACCATCGGAACACTGGCCTATGTCCTGCGGGCCGCTGTTGAAGGCTGGGAACCTTATATCTGGGTTGTCTCCGACACCAAGGACCAAGCCCAAACGCATCTCGACAACATCAAGGCCGAGCTGAAGGAGAATGCCCTGCTGGCGGCGGATTATCCGCACCTCCGCGGCAGCGGCAATCGCTGGCAGGCCACGAGTATTGAGCTCGCCAATGGCACCGCGATCGAATCTTTTGGGACCGGTCAGCAAGTGCGAGGTCGACGTAAGGGCGAGAACCGACCAACGCTCATCGTGTGCGACGACTTGCAGAATGATGGCCACATGCGATCTGCCGGACTCCGCGAAACGAGCCGCAATTGGTTTCACGGCACGCTCCTCAAGGCGGGGGATAAAGACACGAACATCATCAACCTGGCAACCGCCTTGCACCGCGATGCCCTGGCGATGCAATTGCACCAGACACCGGGTTGGATCTCGCGCAAGTTTCAGGCGATCGAATCGTGGCCGATTCACAGGGATCTCTGGCGCAAATGGGAAACGCTTTACAGTGACCTCGAGAATCCCCATGCTCGCGCTGAGGCGGATTCCTTTTTTGCGCGACATCGGCCCCAGATGGAAAAAGGAGCCGAGCTGCTGTGGCCCGCGGCGGAAGACCTTTACTTGCTGATGCGGATGCGGGTCGAGGAGGGGACCGCCACTTTCGAGCGCGAAAAGCAAAGCTCGCCCATCGACCCCACCCGCTGTGAATGGCCAGAAGATTACTTTGGAGATCACGCCTGGTTTCGCGTGTGGCCCCAAAAAATGTTGCGGAAGGTGATTGCCCTCGATCCGAGCAAGGGACGCGATGCGCGCCACGGCGATTACTCGGCCTTTGTGGTCTTGGGGATCGACCACCAGGGAATCTTGTACGTCGAGGCCGACTTGGCGCGGCGGCCCACGCCACAGATCGTGAGCGACGGGGTCGCGCTGTGCCTGCAGCATCAAGTCGAGGCGCTCGGTGTTGAAAGCAATCAGTTCCAAGAGCTCCTGGCGGATCAATTCATCAGCGAATTCAATCGGAGGGGAGTATCAGGGTGTCGAACCTATAAATTAGAGAATCATTCGAGCAAACAAATTCGTATCCGGCGTTTGGGGCCCTATTTGGCGCAGCGGCGTGTGCGTTTTATGAAGACCAGCCCCTCGACGGAATTGCTGGTGGACCAACTCCGCGACTTTCCCTTGGGTTCGCACGACGACGGGCCCGACGCGCTCGAAATGGCGTTGCGTTTGGCCGAGGAACTACACCACGGCAACCGTCGCAACGACGGCCTGGGAAACCGCCTCCGCGTGGGAAACTAAAGGGGAGCCGTAAGCGTCCCATAAATTCGGCTCGCCAAAATCGCTCACGCTGACGGCTCGCCTCAGAGACGATTCAACCTCAAACCTAGGAGATTCAAAATGTCAGATTCGATTCACACCAACCGCCTCGACAATCGGCTCTCGGAGGCTTGCGATGCGTTGTGGGATCTGTTCGTCGATCCCCGCGAAGCCTATTTGGACGACGCTGGGTCGTGGTGGAATGCCGTCGCCTCGGACGGTGCGAGTGGGCCGCGGCTGGCTGTCCCTTATGCCGACCTGCAACAACTGGCCGAGATTCGCAATCAGTGTCGCCAATTGTCGGCCAGCAATGAATTCGCGATCAACGGTATCGAGAATCGCGTGAGCTACCTGGTGGGTTCGGGGCACGTGTATCGGGCCAGCATTCGCAAAGGTTCCCACGCTTCTGTGGAGCTCGAGCGCGAGGTGCAAGCCGTGATCGACGAATTTCTGCGAGTGAATCACTGGCATGCGCGGCAGCAAGAGATTGTCCGTCGGCTGGACCGCGATGGGGAAGTGTTCCTGCGGTATTTTGTCGACCCGCGTGGGACGATGCAGATCCGGTTCGTCGAGCCGGATCAAGTGGCCACGCCCCGCGAGTTGGCCAATGTTTCCCAGGCGAGTTTCGGGATTCACTGTGAACAGCACGATGTGGAAACGGTCTTGGGCTATTACATCGATGGCGAGCCCGTCGAAGCCGCCGAAATCCAACATCGCAAGGCGAACGTCGATGCGAACGTCAAACGCGGATTGCCGCTCTATTACCCGGTGCGCAAGAATCTCAAGCGGATCGAAAAACTGCTCCGCAACATGAGCGTGGTAGCGGAAATTCAATCGGCGATTGCGCTGATTCGCCGACATCGAGGGGCCACTCGCAGTGGGGTCGAGCAGTTCGTCGCCGATCAGAGTGAAACGCAGTCCCTAGGAGGCCGCACCCAGCACTTGTCTCACTACCCGCCGGGAACGATTCTCGATGCCCCGGCTGGCTGGAAGGACCCTGGCTTTGACGATGGGCAATGGGACTCGGCATCGGAGCATTCCTCCGATGAAGTGGGCCCCAAAGGG
>CALMBE010000574.1 GCA_937860165.1 uncultured Planctomycetaceae bacterium | reverse complement strand
AATGTTCGCCGAAAACGGCTCAACGACCAATCCCAATTCTTGGCTGTGACAAAGCACTAGAAATCGAATTTGATTCCCTGTGCCAGGGGGAGATCGGTCGAATAGTTCACTGTATTCGTAGCACGGCGCATGTATTGCCGCCAAGAATCGCTCCCCGATTCGCGGCCACCGCCAGTCGACTTTTCCCCCCCAAACGCTCCGCCAATTTCGGCTCCGCTCGTACCGATATTTACATTCGCGATCCCACAATCGGAACCGGCTGGTGAGCAAAACAGTTCCGCTTCACGGACATCGGCAGTGAAGATTGCCGAAGAAAGTCCTTGGGGGACACAATTGTGGATCCCGATTGCTTCATTCAAGGTCTTGTACCGCATGACATATAGAATCGGCGCAAATGTTTCGGCTTGAATTATCGGGGCCTGGGAATCAATTTCTACAATTGCGGGCCTCACATAAAATCCCTCCTTGGGGACATCGGTCGTCACCCGCTCCCCACCGTAAACGATTCCCCCCTGAGTTTTGGCTTTTGCCAAGGCGTTCTCCATTGCCAGAAAGGCGCTCTTGTCAATGAGTGGCCCAATCAATGTGCCTAGTTGCGTAGGATCGCCGATGGGGAGTTTTTCGTAAACCTTTTGCAATCGTTTGAGGAGTTGATCTGCAATCGAATCATGCACGATCAGTCGCCGCAAGGAAGTACAGCGCTGGCCGCAAGTACCGACTGCCGAGAAGGTGATCGCACGGATCGCAAGATCGAGATCGGCTGAGGGGGCGACGATCATCGCATTGTTTCCCCCCAATTCCAGCAGCGACCGTCCCAAACGCTCAGCCACAGCTTGCGACACCGCACGCCCCATGCGTTCGGAACCGGTGGCAGAAATTAACGGCACCAGTGGCGAAGCCGCCAGCGTTTGTCCGACGTCTGCCCCGCCGATCACCAAACTGGATATCGCAGGAGGGACTTGCGGATTCTCGACCATGACTTGAGCCACCAACAACTGGCACGCTACCGCAGTGAGGGGGGATTTCTCCGATGGCTTCCAGATGACCGGGTCACCACAGACCCAAGCAATCGCGGCATTCCAAGCCCAGACAGCCACAGGGAAATTGAACGCTGAGATCACCCCCACCGGCCCCAGGGGATGCCATTGCTCGGCGAGCCGATGGCCCGGACGTTCGCTGGCTATCGACTTGCCGTAAAGTTGCCGACTCAGGCCGACGGCAAAATCGCAGATATCGATCATTTCTTGCACTTCCCCAAGTGACTCTTGGGTGATCTTGCCGACCTCGAAACTTACCAGCGTTGCCAGAGCGAGCTTGTGTTCACGAAGCTTTTGTCCGAACTGCCGCACAAACTCGCCACGCACGGGGGCAGGTACCACGCTCCACTCTCGAAAGACGGACTGGGCCGCATCGATACCGAGATTCACCTGCCGAGAACTTGCCAGCTTGAACTCGGCGAGTGGTTGGCCATCGATGGGGGAATGCACCTTGTGCGTGTTCCCCTCACCAGCCACCCATTTCCCACCACTCGCTAGGGCTTGAATTTCTCGAGTCATCCCGAGGGCTTGGCATGCTTTTTCAAACTGTGGGTTCATGTTGAAACCTCTTACTTAGTTCATGACTTGCAGTGGGTTGCCCGCGAATCACGCGAATAGGCGCGAATTGATATCAAGATTTCGAGAAAAAAAAGAATTCGGATTTACGACATGCGTGACCTTCAACGATTCTATCTTCTTGGTCTCCAATAATTATTCTCCCCGATTCGCGCCCATTCGCGTGATTCGCGGGCTCTCCGATAGTTTTATGATCGATAAATATCTGAGGATCAATGGTCGTGTGCGGTGGTGCTGAAACGCGTGGCTGTGCGGCTGTCGTATCGGCAACCAAACCGGTTGGCGATGAATTGATCGAAGTCGACTTCTTCCTGCCGCACAAACCCAGATTGCGGCAGTTTCCCGGCGGCATGCATGTCCAGTACGGCGCAAATTCCAGCGGCTGTGGTGATCTGGATCGCACTCCAGTTTTCGTCGGCAATGTTTTCGTGATAAATCTTCCTCGCATCGGTGATCTGTACCAATTGCCCCTTGCGCATGCCGGTGACCGTGCAAAAAGTTACTACGACATCCTGAAATGTGATCGGCACCGCCTTCTCTAAAATATCCTTGAGAATTTCGCGACGCTCACTCAATCGCAGTTCATTGACCAACAAGAGCATGTGCTCTTGGTGGCCCAAATAGCGAATCGTTTTGTAATTAAGCTGCCGTACCTTGCCGTCGAGCGTTTCACAGAGGGTACCCAGTCCACCGCTGGTGTTGAAGGCTTCGTAGCGGACGCCGTCGAGAGAAAAGTGTTCGAGACCCTCGAGAGCCAACACGTCGATTCGCTGATTCTCATGGATCGCTTCGCACGGGTTGCAATATTCGTTGATGAGGCCATCCGTCGACCAGGTGAGATTGTACTTGAGCGATCCCGTAGGAAACTGCGGCAACGCCCCCACGCGCATCCGCACACTATCCAACTGATCGAACGAGTGGGTCAGGTGATTCGCGACAATCGAAATGAAACCGGGAGCCAAGCCGCACTGGGGCATGAAAATCTGTCCTTTGGCAGCCCGCGCGGAAATCTCACGTACCTCCCGAGTCGTGGCGACATCCTCGGTAAGATCAAAATAACTCGCTCCCGTAGCCAATGCCGCCCGCGCCACTGCCGGGTTGTGTGAATAGCTCAGCGCCGAGATCACACTGTTGTAACCTTGCATCGCAGCGGTGAGTTGCTTCTCGTCGGAGGCGTCGATCACAACCGTCTCCACAGACACGCGGTCGGAGATTCGTTTCAAGGCGGCGGGCTCGGCATCCCCCACCTTAACGGAGTAGTCTCCCGAATCGACCAAGAATCGGGCGATCATCCGCCCAATCTTTCCGGCCCCCAACAATAAGACACGGTGCATCGAAGACTCCAAACTAGGATATCAGTGGTATAATTAAGCAAGAGCGAATTGCGTCAAATCAGTTTAACAGAACCTACCTGAAAGCTGGAACGCCGAAACCTAAGGGTTGCGCCGCCGCGCGAAACGATTGCGCGGAAACTGCGATTGCCGGGCTGGGCCGCTTGTGATTCACTAGAAAGAGAGTTCTTGGCACTTTCGCAAGGTTCGATTTCCGCGAGGTTTGTGATATGTCTACCGACACCCCGTCTGCCTTGACCGCCTTCACCTGGGAACGCCAACCGACGGCTTCGGAGTTGGTCGGCCAACTGCTCGGGCGTTTCGTGGCCGCCAGCGACGACCTCGCCCAATTTGGCAAGCGACTCTCCGGCGAAACTGGTAATCGCCTGTTGGACTTCGTCGATGCCTTGTTTGTGCCTGCGAACTGGTTCGGAAACTTGACCGATCGCCTCGCGGAAACGGGATTCGTTGAATCGGGGTGTAACTCTCAGTGGACCCACCCCGAGGGAATTTTCCCGACCATCGTGGTAAGTGATGCACTCGGCCGAGTGTTGCTGAAGGTCGAAGATGTCGAGGCCTTTGCCAATAAGTACCCGGCCGCCAACTGCAAACCACTCGGCAAACCGCGGAGCGCATTTCGGACGTTGGAATTCTCCAGCAAGAATGGCATTTCCCTGGTAGCCGTTGAACGCCATGGCTGGCGGGGTTTTGAGCTTTCGCAGGAATCCAACGCGGAACTTGCTGCCGTTGAAAAACACCTCGCAGCCCTTTGCTCTCGGCCTCGACCGCTAGTCGACCCCAATCGGGGCTTCGACGCTACCCGAGAACTTATCCGGGCCGCGATCAAGGACCTCGGTGTTGATCGCACATGCGATTTGTTTTTCTCGTCCGAGCGTATTTATTGGATGAGTCGCAATCGGGCCGCGCGGGTGCAGTACGAGCGACAAGAAAAACTGGGGCTCGGTTGGGCCAACCACGACCACCACACCTACCGCTCGAGTCGGGCAAGCTTCCCCCGCTTGATCGAAATGCTGGAATTACTCGGCTTTCATTGCCGCGAGCGATTTTACGCTGGCATCGAAGCGGGTTGGGGGGCCCAAGTGATGGAGCAGTCGCGCGCGGGATTTGTGGTCTTTGCCGATGTCGACATGTCCCCCGAAGAAATAACCGGCGACTTTGCCCACCTCGGCCTGCCGCCCCGGACCGAACTCGGAACCGTCGGCCTCTGGTGCCAGTTGCACGGCGAGGCATTCTTGGCAGCCGGCATGCACCACCTCGAATGCCAGTTCGATTTCGATGCCGCCTGTACCCAACTCGCCGCTTCGGGAGTCGAATCGATGGCCCCCTTCACCAACTTCCCGCACCTGCGTCAGGCTTTTACGAAGGGAGAAATCTGGCCCGTGGCGGGCACCCAAATCGATGCGGCACTCGCAGCCGGACAGATTACTTCGACCCAAGCCGACCAATTCCGCCGCGAGGGGGCCCTCGGTTCGCACCTGGAAATCCTCGAACGCAACGATGGCTACAAAGGTTTCAACCAAACCGGCGTGAGCGACATCATCGCCCGGACCGATCCCCGGAAATGGTAACCATAAAGCCGCGACTGCTGGTCGCTGAAAGGTGCCACTGATTCACACTAATGAGAAATAATTAGCCGGAACGAGGTACCCCGAAGTTCCGGCAATACTGGATTGGCTGCCGGAACTGCGCATTACATGTTCCAGCTTACTAGCTAATAGGAAATGATTAGTGTTGATTAACAGCCATTAGTTTTCCTGGAAAGTGTGTGGATGTGAGCAGGGTGCCATGCTCACGGCGGTACTCCGTCGTGGGCATGCGAATCGGGGGGTGTAGAAAAAGTTGCGGGAGACTGTGATCCAACGTCACCCCGCCCCCACACGCGAAAGGACAAGTGAGCAACGATTCCTCCTCTGGCATGTCGCAGCGCACGCTCACAGAGTAAGCCTCGCAAAGCGAGCCGATAGTGTCAAATGAAAACCGCGACACCTGTTTCTATGCGACCCCAGGTCAGTGTCACTTTCTCGTGACATCGACTTCGTACTATTGGGCTTACGTGCCTTGGGGGAGCTGAGTCGGTAAGACGTGCTTGATATTTCTGGGGCTAAAGAGAATGCCTCCTCAGCAGAATCTGTGGGTGAAGTCTGGCGCTGTCCAGCTAATGACCTATTAGAAACGATTGCGGTGTTGCACGGTAATCTGAAACGCCGAAAATCGAGAAAGTTCCTTACAGAGCCGAAAGTATTGACATTCCCGTGTATGTCATGCATGTTGTATTAGAATCGGCATGTTACCTAGTGGTCAAACTTACTTTCTCAGTTGGTGCCCACCATGAAGCATGTCAACTTGGGATTCTGCCTTCTCTTGTGCAGCCTTGCTTTCGTCTCGTCCGCTCAAGCGGCGAGAGTAGGGCTGGGCCACAAATATATCAACGACATCGGCATCGTCAGTGACCCGGCGGCGGTGTTTTTCGATGATTTTGAGAGTGGGAATTTCACTAAATGGAATGACTATGATGGTAACCCTGGTCCACTCCGCGCAGTGGTGAATCGGGCTGGGCCCGCAGAAGGCTGCGAGATTCGTGTTTGCTCGTGCTGAGGAAACAGGACGCAATTTGTTGGAAGACACACTAGCTCAAGGGGATTCTCCGGTGGAAACGAAACATCGATTTTCTAAATCTAAAGGCCGTCGAGTTGCAGCCGTGGCAAGCGCGCTTTCCGCGATTGGGCTCGCGACTTTTTTTTGCAGCGGCGTTGGTGCCGCGACTGTCCTAGTGAACGGGCAGATTCGTTACCAAAGAATGGACGGATTCGGATCCTCCGTCCGCATGTTTGACGATCCGCATTTTTTCGACAATTTCAACCCGTCCACCGGTCGCGCGGCGACCGTCATGACGACGGCTCAACAGAATCAGGTTCTGGACAAATTGTACACGGACCTGAAGCTGACGCGAGTTCGACCGGCCTCCCCTGACACGGCAGTCGGTTTCGGAATTGAACCGGTGAACGACAACAGCGATCCCAACGCGACGGATCTCAGCAAGTTCAACTTTGCGTGGAAAAACCTCGATGCGCATGTGGATTACATCGACCGCGCTCGAACCCGCGGCGCAAGTACCTTCTTCCTTTCGCCGCTCAACCGGGAAACGTGGATGGGAACTACCTCAGCCAATGATGCAGCGGAGTATTCCGAGTGGCTGCTGGCGCAAGTGAAGCGGTCAGCTGATCTGGGCGTGCGACTCCCCTTTCTCTCCGTGGCGAACGAACCTTCCTATACCCGCAATGCGATGAGCGGCGAGTTCCTCCGAGACGTGATCAAAATCTTGGGCCCTCGCCTGCGGTCGGAAGGATTCGACACGAAGTTCGTTACGACGGATGAAGTCCGGGCATCCGATGCCGCCGCCAAAGCTAAAATCATTCTTGCGGATCCGGAGGCCCGTCTATTCGTCGGCGCCCTTGCGACCCACCTCTACGATGAGTCCGTTACAAATGTGGGGCAGATGAAGGCGCTCGCCCAACAGTACGGACTTCCTTTATGGATGACGGAGTTCTCGATGTTTGCTATGGACACCGCGGGCTTGCCGCAGACTCCCATTGCCTGGGCCTCTCTGATGCATGACCTCATTTCAACCTACGACGTGAGCGCCGTTGACTACCTTTGGGCTTCCTTTGGCGAGTGGGAAGGAAATGCGACGGCGTTGATTAGCTTGAACAACACTGGCGCCACTTACGACGGATTGACGTTGAACAAGACTTATTACATCACGGGCCAGTTTTCCCGCTTCGTCGAGCCAGGCGCTCAAAGGATTAAGGCCGAGTCCAACGATGCCGCTGTCCAAACCACGGCTTTCGTGAGCGACTCGGAATTGGTGCTCGTGGCAACCAACGCAAGTTTTTTAAGCAAGGAGATCACCTTTGACCTGAGCGGGATTTCCGCGGGGCAGTTCCGTCGCGTCCGAACGAGCCCCTCCGAAAACTGGGTGACGTTGCCGTCTGTTGCAGTCAACGGGTCAAGGTTTACCATAACATTACCTCCCAACAGCATTGAAACGTTGATCGCCACGGTGCCAGAACCGACGGCGGCCGCGCTGTTGGCGATGGGGTCGCTCGTTTTGCTGCGCCGCTCGATGGCGATGACCCTTTCCAGCGGCCAGCCCAAGGGCTATGCCACCGACCAGCGATCAATTCGACTGCCGTCAATGTGTTGCAAGCCGACACAAGGCAGGACACGCAGGTCGTCCTCGAAAAGCAGCCCAATGTTCCCCTAACTGAAAGCGAAAACGAAGCGGCCCGCAGTTAGTCAAAGCGAAAAATGAGGGTGCCATGGCCACGGGGGTACTCCGCTGTGGCCATGCTTGTTTGGCGATCCCCATGCCCACGCCGGAGTACCAGCGTGGGCATGGCACCCCAAAATAGCGCTTTGACAAAGCACTAGCGCCTAAAATCCGAGGCTAGCGCCTACGGCTCATGACATGTATTCAAGCCTGGGGTTAAAGATACCGCAAACCTAGTTGCCAGGCGGTCACGGCGATTCCTAGGGGCACGAGGTAGTATACGAAGAGCATTAACTTTCCCTTGCGAACGAATCGCATCAGAGAAGCGAGTGCCGCCAGACCAACGACAAATGAGATGAGAAAACCAGCAGCCAAGATCCCAATGGGTGTTCCCGTGGCACCGTCTTGGAGCACGTCAATCATCTCCAACAATCCCCCACCAGCGATGGCGGGGATAGCTAAGAGAAACGAAAAAGTCGCCGCCGACTCCCGCTGCAACCCCACACCTAACCCAGCTGCGATCGTCGACCCACTGCGTGAAACTCCCGGTAAGAGCGCCAAAGACTGCATCGCCCCGATGATGAGGGAGTTTTTCCAAGAGAGTTGCGGATAAAAGCCATCACCCTCGGGAAGGCGGGTTGTCCACCACAAGAACGCGGCGGTCACGGGAAATCCCAATCCCGCCAGGAGCGGACTTTGCAGGATTGCATCACTGAGTGCCGTAGGCAAACCTTTTTTGAGATAGATGCCAATAATCGCGGCGGGGATCGTCCCCAGGAGTACCAGTAAGATCACACGCCGTTCACTGGAAAACATCTTCGCGATCTCGTGCCGATAGAATACCAGCACGGCCAAGAGCGTCCCCAAATGGAGAATGATCTCTACTTCGACAAAATCCTTGACCGGGTCGCCACCCCAGGAGTTGATAAGTGCATTGGCCACGCAGAGGTGTCCATCCGAACTAATCGGTAAGAACTCCGTTATTCCTTGCACGATGCCCAGGATCAAGATTTCGAGAAATGTCATGTACCGGTCCATCGCAATTTACTAGGAGTTATTACCGTTTTGGAGATCACTCACTATAGTTCGAAGTTTCTCGTTCGTCTCTAGAAAAAAACGCCGGGCCGATCAGTTTTCGGTTTGCGTTAGTTGTCATCCCCGCGCAGAGCTTGCGGGGGATCGGGTTTTTCCCTTTGACAACTTGAAAAACTGATCGGCCCTGAGAAAAAAACGCGGACTTCTTGCTTTGGTAGGTGGAAGTTACACTGGAGTTATTCCCAATTCTCGGCATTTCAACTCGTTCGCAAGTCGTTGTTATGGGTATTCGCTTCCATTGTCCCAATGGCCACCGGCTCAACGTGAAATCGTTTCTCGCTGGCAACCGAGGAATCTGTCCCGAGTGCAATGCGCGCTTCCTAATTCCTTTTACGAGTGGTGTCAAAGCAGAATTGTTGCTCGAAACTGAAGTGACTACCGTGCCGACGGAATCGCTGCCTGCTGTCGAGGAAGTTGAGTCTCTCGGCACCGGAACAAGCATTGCGACCGATTTGTGGCATGTCCGTTCTTCTGGCGGTGTCCAAAGTGGCCCGGCAACGACTTCGCTACTCAAGACTTGGATCCAAGAGGGGCGGGTCAGCCAAGACAGTTGGGTCTGGCGTGCGGGATGGCTCGACTGGCAACGTGCGTCGGATGTATTTCCAGAACTCGGGGGATCACAGAACACTGGAAAAACATCTGAAAATACTTCGCGACTTGTGCTCGAGGAGCAGAAGTCAAAAAGTATTTCGAGCGATCTCGACGATCAGTGGCCTCTAAAATCTGAAATTGCCGCAACCCGCTTGCGTATGAGGCAAGTGCGACGTCAGCAGTCGCGCACTCTTAGTTGGGCCCTGCTCCTATTGATCGGTGTATTTGTGCTCGCACTGTTGGTTGGATTGTGGCGTCGGGGTTAATATCGGTAACCCAATCGGTAGCTTCAATCCAGTAGAAAAGCCGGACCCCGTTGCCAGGATCCGGCCTTTTCGTGTCACAATTTCCGACCCGTGCGATAAATCGCTCAGGTGCTGGAATCGCTGCTAGGGGCTTGGGGGGCTGCTTCAGGGGCAGCACCTTCGGCAGCAGCAGGAATCGCGGAAGCCTCGCCACAACCGCAAGGAGCGGCAGCGGCTTCGCAGCCACAAGGAGCAGCGGCTTCTTGGTAGCTGCAAGGAGCTACGGCCGATTCGCAACCACAACTGGCTACAGCGGCTTCACACCCGCAAGGAGCTGCGGGGGCACAGCAACCAGCACGACGGGCTTGGCGAAGCTCGCGACGGGTCGGGCAGGTGCTGCACAGCGAAGCTTCGCAACCGCAAGGGGCCGAGGCTTGGCAGCCGCAAGGAGCAGGAGCAGCTTGGCAACCGCAAGGAGCGGCAGGAGCTTCGCAGCAAATCGGAGCGGCAGGGGCACAGCAAGTCGGAGCTGGTGCGGGGCAGCACGCTGGTGCTGGGCAGCATTGCTGCTTGCACTTACGCTTGCCAAACAAACCGGCTTCTGCACTGGAAACACTCGCCACGACCATCATCACAACGGTCAAAATCAACATCATACGCTTCATAACAAATCCCTCCTCTTGGGAAAACACACGCACCGCAAGAAACAGCTCATCGCGATGCAAAAATCGTTAGTTCTTCCGTCTCATTTCTATCTCACCCCTGAAAAAAACGACGGGCAATTACTCTCGGGGGGGAAGTACGTTTATGCAATGAACGGTGCGGCCTTCGGAGGTGCCAGCACCGGTTATTTTGTGTCGCACAAACCAACTAAAACTTACAGATCACGTAATTTTTGTCACGTAGAAAACTTAGGCCGACAAGATAACATGGTCAGTTAGAGTGTCAAGTGGTTGCCACAAGAGGAGGCTTGAATGAGCTTCTCCAGTAATGGAGAAGTAGTACCCCAGAAACTTCTAGAAGCCTGAGAATCGCGTCTCAAAGTACGCAAAGAGAGGCTGCAGAAGCAGAGTGACTGCACGGAAGTACAGTGGAAATTGTTTCGAGGAATCTCGAAAAAAAAGAAATTCAAATGTTAATACAGGGCATTTAGGTTGAGTAGGTTCTTGTTGTGTTTGGCTGCCATTCGCGTCTAATTCGCCACTCATTTGGGGACGGTTCGGAAGGGGTCTTGACGGGGTTGCGATGCTTGTAAGGGAGTGCCAGTTGGCTGTGCCGTAGATTTGGCTGTGGAGGCGATCTGGCCAGGATTCTCAAAGTCCATGACTACTGGGGGTAAGTCAGGACCGATCTCAGCGGCCATGCCAGAAATTCGCCACTCGGCATCTGTAAGCTTGAGCGCCCAGGTAATTTTTTCCACATTGGGTTGTCCATCGGCATCGAGATCACTCCAGGTCGATTCCACCACGGCTTTGTCGGATTCGATCATTTCAACTCGCTCAATGGAAAACTTTGCCGTGGGGCTGCCAGGGGGCGAGAAATTGAGGTCGAGCTCGCTGGTTCGTTTCAAAGCTAAAGGGGTTAGGCGAACGCTGGCCGAGTCGGTGTCGCCGCAGCGAACGGCTTCGAGGAATTCATACACTACCAGGGCGACCGGATCGCTCGGAACGTCTTTCCCCAAGGGTGCGGAACTGCCGCACCCAATTTGGAAGATCAACGCAAAGCAGGTTAACACTGGAAATGCTGCTCGGAGCATGGGAGTCTCTCCTCGAATTACGAAAGGTTCCGATTCAACCTAGGCATGATGACCAGTGGGGCGGGAGTCTGGCAAAAGAGTCGAGCAGCGTCAAGGTGATCGTCAGCGTGCGATGCTAGCACTTCCCCGCTAAGCCGCGAGCGGCTGGTCAGCCTGCGCTAAGACCTTGGTCGACGGCTTGTTGGTCGCGGCGGTAGAGGGCCAGTTGCGATTCGAAAGTCGCCGGACTGATTTGCCACGAGGGTTGGCTATCGACAAAACTCTGGCAGTGGGCCACCAGCAGGCGGTATAGAAACTTGAACAAGTGTCGGGGAACTCGCAGTGCTGCGAAAGCTTCGATCAACCGGGTGCTGCTCACGCCGCTCTCGAATAGCTCCTGCAACTGAGGCACCGAACCCTCTTTGGCACAGGCCGTGACTCGGGAGTTGGCCAAATCGTACAGTGCCGCGCCGGTCCACTCAAGCGAAGGAATCATGTTTTGCTTATCCAAGCGGGCCCGCTGGAAAAAGTCGTGATCTTCATGTTGCACGTATTTTGCTAGTTCGATCGGCAGCAGGAGTTTGATTCCCAATCCAGGCTGCTTAAGGAACTTGTTGTCGAGCATCGACCACACAAGCCCCTTCATGTTGTCGAGTACGCCGTTGATGAGATGGGGTTCGTCGACACGATCCACCAGCACGACAATTCCGGAGAATCCCAGGGCCCGTAGTAGGCCTTGGAATTTGTACAGCAGTTCGTAACGGTCGTCGGTCCGGCGTTTGTTAGGGAGCGGTTGGCCATTGATATCTCGCCCGGAGAATTGCGAAAGCACTTTGCGGAGCGGATTGACATCGCGATTGATGCATCGCAGATGCCGCGATACGCCGAGGGCCTGCATGGACCATCGCCACCATTGCGCCAGCCAAGGGGCCCAACCGAGGGCGATAATTAACCAGGGCCAAACAGTGGTCAACCAATCGTAGCGGCGGAGATAAAAGGTGGTTCCTAGCACGATAGATTTGGTCAACCAGCCGATGCATTTGATGCCCCAGTTTTGCCAGGGATAGTAGCGCAACTTCCGCCGCAAACGAAACCAGCGGGAATCGAACGATTCGGTCAGCGAACTGTCGTAGCAGGCGGCCAAGAGCAAGAGGTCGCGACGCTGAAAGTGATCGAGTCGTTTGACCGCGTCTTCAGGCAGTATATTGCCGGAGGGGCCGCTGGCTTGGGTTACTCCCAGCAAGCGGTCAACCACGCTGGTGACCCCCAGAGAGAGAATCGCGTCGACATGGTCCCACAGTTTCCACTGGTCGAGAACCTTCGCGGGTTTCCGCCGAGTGCGTCCGCTGAGTCGGTCGGCAAAGCGATCCAGAAAAGGGTTCAAGACGTCGTACTCGGTGACAAAGGCCCGGTTGTTTTGGTGTGAACGGTTGTATTCCTCGATCTGGGCCGTCACCTGCAACCGCATGGCAGTTTTGCCCGAACCCTTTTCGCCGAACACGATGGAAGTCGCCGGATTGCCGGGGTTGCCGTACACCTTGTCCCAGTTGGGATGAAAAGTGCTGGCCCGGCATCGCCCCTGGAAGACGGGGTCGGTCTGGGCATCTTCGTCGGCAAAGGGATTGGTCGCCATGCCGTGGTGATCCAAGAGATCGTGGAGATTCATGGCGGGGGAAGGGGATTGAGGGAAGCGGGGTGAGGGGCAAGGGAAGTCGGTATCTCCAGTATAGTTTGCCGGGGAATGAAAGGGGGAAGAGAATAAACTCAGGCGAGCCGGAGGACGTTAGTCCCCGGAGGGCAGTAGGAAAGGGAAATGCGAAAGTGGAAAGGGGATTTAG
>CALMBE010000573.1 GCA_937860165.1 uncultured Planctomycetaceae bacterium | reverse complement strand
GCCATCCATCGTGGCATAACCGACGGCAGCTTCGCTGCGGTTGCTGGTGGTCAACAAGAGCGAACCCGTCAGATTCGCCAGCAGCCAGACCCCCGGGGCACGTGCCCGAGCTTGGATGTTCTGCAAGGCCGTGTCGTCGTGTTCCCAAGAGAGCTTGCGATTCACCGCTTGCGAGACCGTGGCCACGTAGCCATCCACGAGCGCGTCGACGTTCCACTCCAGGAACTTCGCGCCCACCGCTTTAGCAATGGTTCGAGCGGAATGTTTCGTTACGGAGCCGCTGTTGCGGGTGGCTTGATACACGCAGGTCAGAAGTTGATTCACGATGGCTCGGGGATCCTGTGCGGATTTGAGATCAGGAAGATGCGCCAGTTTCTCTCGCAGGCCATCAATTCCAATCTCCCCGAGAGCAAAATGCGTCATCAGCCAAACCATCGTCGCCACGGTGGCCGAGTCGGCGCCACCGCTCAAGGATACAACCATCCCACCAGCTTTCGATTTGCGCAGGTAATCGAACAAACCCAGCGACACGGCACGGGCGAATTCTTCTTCTTTGGGGGGAGGGGAAACATCCCAGGGACTGGCTGGCGACGACTCGCGCGGGGTCGATGGCCGGGGCAACACGAACTTGCAGTCGAGGGTCACGCCCGTGTTTACTTCTGGCAGAAAGTTCGCGGCAATTCTGTCGGCACGCGTTGCGTCGACATCCACGTCGGCGTGTGTAAGTACCCAGTCGGCAAAAGAAAAGCGAGGGCCGATGGCGACAAATTCCCCCCGTGTCGCGATCAAAGTCCCTCCATCGTAGACCACACGTCCCGCTTCGTTTCCGAGAAAATTGGTATAGGCGTAGCTGACATGGAATTCGCGGCTGCCTCGCAGAACAATCTCGCGGCGAATTTCTTGCTTGGCAAAAGCGAAGTGGCTGCCACTAGGATTGAGAATCACATCCACTCCGCGGGCCGCCAAGCGCTTGCCGGTACGTTCAGTCACCCAGGCATCGCGGCAGATTTCCATGCCAATGAGTACTCCGCCGCAATCGAATAACAGATCCCCTACGGGAATCTTTTGCCCTTGGAAATCGATTTCAGAAACTTTATCCTGCGGCCAAGGTTTGAACCAGCGTGGCTCGTAGTGGATGCCGTCGCCGGCCAAACATTGCTTCGTCACGAAACCGATCAGCCGACCATCGCCCACAAAAGCGCAGGCATTGAAGATTTGATCATCGACTACCAGTGGTAACCCCAGGGCCACGGCGATTCCGTGGGTGTCGGGGAGAATCTCCCCAAGAACCTCGAGGGACAATTCCTGCACGCCCCGGGCAAAGAACGCGTCCTCGCAGCCATAGCCGCTAATGCACAATTCAGGCAGGCACAGCAGCCCCACCTCGGCCTCGCGCGCCGCAGCAATTGCCGCGACGATATTTGCCCGGTTGGCATCCCAAGCGAGCGGGGTCTGATTGAGGGCGGCAGCAGCGAGTCGGAAGGAATTCATGCCCCAAATATACGCCCTGACGGGACGACCAGGTAGGCCGGAACAAGGTACTCCGCAGTTCCGGCCTACCCCCTACTTCAGCAGTTCCAGCCGCAGGGCATTCAAGGCTTGCTTGGCCGTACGGGGAATTAAAATCGCTGGGTGACTCGCGCAGCCAAAGCGGAGTTTGCGGGTGTGTTCGGCGGAAGCAATCGCGATGCACACATGGGAGTCGGCCCGATCGGGATCAGGGGGATAAGCCGATACTGCTAGGCCGCAATCGGCACCTGTTTTCTGCCGAACCTGCTCAGCAAGGGCCACGGCCACGGCGGCATCGTGGGGCAGGGTTTCCGGATCGAGTCGTGAGGTATCGAGTTGCTCCAAGCTTCTAACCACTAGGCCACCGAGAAACTGCGTGGAGTTTCGCGGGACTGCCTCGAGCCATTGGGCAATTCGGCCCTCGGTCGCCCACTCGGCTGCCGCCATCGTTTTGCCGCGATCGGCTAAGAGTCGCAACACGACGTGTTCGAGTTCGTCGTCTTCCTCACCAAACACCAGATCACCCAGTGATTCGCGGATGATTGCTTCCGTGGGGGCAATCGAGGCAAGACATGCGGCTTCACTAACGGCGGTGGCGGTGATGCGTAATGTAATTGTGGCATCGCTCACAGTGATGCCGACCTTGGGCTCTCGTCCACGTCGAATCAGGTCGGGGAGCATCGCTTCGAGCTGGCTTTCGCCCACGCCAAAACACTTGATCCGCCGGTGGCGAATCACGGCTAATTGCGGACAGTGTTCACGAATCCGCATAGTCACCGTGGCTTGCCACATTTCGTGCATCTCAACCGGAACACCCGGCAATGCGAACAGAATGCACGGTTCCCGGCCTTCGCGCTCAATCACCATTTCGATGCCGGGGGCCGTGCCATGCGGGTTGGGAATCGGTCGCGCGCCGGTGGGAAAATCGGCTTGCACCTGATTTCGCTCGGGCATTGCGCGTCCACGTTGGGTAACGAGCCGCTCGATATGCGCGAGCGATTCCGCATCGCGGTAGAGGGCTTTCCCGGTTGCAGAGGCAATGGCATCCCTAGTGAGATCGTCGGCCGTTGGACCCAGGCCGCCCGTAGCGACGACAACATCCACACGCTCGATTGCCGTCCGGAACACCGCGATGTTGTCGTCGAGATGGTCTCCCACGGTGGTGTGAAACGCGACCTCGAGTCCGAGTTGGGTTAGCTGCTGGCTCAGCCATTGGCTATTGGTATCGAGCCGCTGCCCCGTGGTGATTTCGTCGCCGATAGAAATAACTTCAGCCCGCATAGTGAGCAGTGTGGCCGGTAGTTAGCGAAATGGGAAGGGTCGACTTCCGGCTCTCTCGGGTAGTCGTACATTTTGATTGATAGGAGGCGACTCCTGTCGCCGAGAGTCCTTAAGACTCTCGCGGTCAGAAACCGCTCCTCCAGTTTTTCGGAGAAACTGTACCACTCCCCGCTTTTAGACCTGGCGAGAATGCAGGCGATCTTCAAAGTCCCAACACCCCTCCCAAGGACGTAACCGTCTGCCCGTTCGTTGGGGCGAGTTCACCGAAGAGGGTTAAACCGTACTGATCGCGGATCTCCTGAGTTGTTTTGCCCACGTACTGGGCTGGGACTCCCGTGGAAGCGGTGGGGAAGGGGATCGCGCTGGGCAGTTGGTAGGTCGAGTAAAGTTGCCGATTCACGTAGGGGCCATAGTTCAAGAACACTTGGGAGTTGTAAAACAAATGCGCGGTGCTCCCTATGTGGGGTGTGGCCTCGAAACGATGAGTGACCTCGAGCTGCGGCGTAAAACCAAATATCCCAAACGGAACTGGCAACATGGTTAGTGACTGCTCAATCGAGACCGTGCGATTCTGTACTAGTGGCGGTCGCACGAGAACTCCAATCTGGGTGGCAAATTGGCTATTTCTGACCACAGTATAGCCTTGCCTGGCCGCGTCGATCCCGTGGAAGTAGCCGCTGATGTACAGGTCTTCGAAAGTAAGGTTCTTGGAGATGGCATTCGTTGCGACTCCGACCTCTCCGCGGGGAATGAAATCGTGAATGATATCGATATTTCGGAACACAAGATTGTGCGAATAGGGGACCCCCACTCCCACGAGATTCCCCCAGAAGCTTGAATTCTCAAACAAACTTTTCTGGCTGTGCAGCGCGTCGCGGAGATTGTACTGGACGGTGAGCCCCACTCCAGACGCATAGCCAACATTCCCAGAGAATGCGAGCACTGGTACATGATCGACGGCAATCGTGGGGTTGCCAAATGCGATCGAGGGATCGGGCAAATTGGACGAAACAAAAGTCGCGGCACTTCCGCCGAACTTGAGTCCCCGGGTGTAGTAGAAGAATGCACTCCCTTGGGATGAAGCCGAAACATTGTCGACTACCGAAATTCCAGCCCCTTGGAACCAGAAACCATCCCCAGTATGTCCAAAGTCTTGAATCGTCTGCCGAGATTCGACGGAATCGCCGGACGCCAAGGTATGGATCGCAATGTTCTGGCGGAAGCTCCCGGTTTCGTCGCCGACTTCGGTGACAAAGGCAGCTCCTGTGACGTTGTACGCCACATTATCGACAAAGTCAGCATTGCTACTATGGTTGACGAATCCCCATCCAGGGCTGCCATTGACGACGCTTCCCCCGACGAGTGCCGGGGTATCGGTAATGCTTGTCCCAGCGCGATGGAAGTGAATCGAGTATCGTGCGCGGGGATTCGTGCCCGTGCCGGGGACCAATTGCCAGCTAGCGTCGACGACGGGGTCATTTACTGGCAGCAATTTATTGGTGCGACCGAGGTTATCAAATGCTACATAGCGAATGTCGACGTTCTTGTTGTGCATGAACATCACATGGCCTAGCCGATCGACTTCGGTCGCTTCGGATTCAAGCACGATATTTCGCGTTAGATTGGCCACATGGATTTTCAATCCGGGAGCGTCCGTCTGATGATCGAATCGCAGCGGAGCGACAAGGACCAAGTTGCCAACGATCCCCTGAATAGTGCGCAATTCATCTTGTAGAGTACCCTCCGTAGTGCCCGCAACGACGATCGTGTCGCCATTTTTCCAACCTACCGGTACTGCCGAGAGCTCAAGTACCGACGTACCCGCAGTGACCGAATTCAGAACCTCTAGCGAAGTGGTGGTCTGGGCTCCGTGCATTGCGACGTTGCCGTGAGTAATCAAGCCCCGACTGATTCCAAAGGGATCCCAGGTGCGATCAATGGGGCCATCATCTGTGAAAGTCAATGTAGCTTTCACGTTCGCGGCGATGGGGTTCGCAAGCGAGCCGATTTCCAGTTCACCGACTTGCGAAACAACCACAGTGTCAACTTGCAGTTGAGTATTGGCATCGGTGGCAAATGAAAGTTTTCCGTCCACCCGGATCGTGGCAATTCGCTCCGACAGAATTGTGTCGACGACAACTTCCGCGCCATAGGGGATCAGCACTTGGGCACCGTCTGCAGGGACAATTCCATTCTCCCATGTGGCGGCATCGGACCAGTTGCCATTTCCAACTGCCGTGTGAGATACCAGATCGTAGCGCACTAACTCGAACAGGGAAATATGCTCGCCGCGGCGGCTGAAGTCGATCGCATGAGGTATCAGGGTGTGCAGCGATTCATTGGTTTGGTAGTCTTGCAGCTTGTCGAGGGAGTCGAGCAGAGCGAATCCCTCCACCACGGGCAATTCTGGACTCAATTCGACGGGGTGAGGATGTCCAGGCTCTTCTTCAGGAACAGAGGAGATTCCTAGTGGGTCATAGGTGCTCATGGCACCCGGGAGAAAGATCCAATCTTGGCCATCGCCGCCGAAAACTTCGTCGGGAACGTAGTCATCAAAGACGGTTTCTTGCGAATCTAAGTGGCCGAGGAAAGTTTCAGCTTCGATCGCATCGATTCGAGACCGATAGCTCAACGCAGATCCCCACTGAGCCAAGAGCGCAGCGAGGGCAAGTTCGTTGTGGGTTACCAGACCGCCAATCATCAAATCTTCGCCGGTCTCACCATGAATTGCGTCGATGGCATCGCCGCCGATCAAAACATCGTTCCCGATCCCCGCATAGAGCTCATCGCTGCCTGTTCCTCCCGAGAGCAAATCGTTGCCATCCAGACCGATCAGTGCATCATCTCCAGCTTCACCATAGAGAAAATCGTTCCCGGTCTCGCCTCGGAGTGAATCGTTGTCGTTACCTCCGTAGAGGGAGTCGTCCCCCTCGCCACCGTAGAGGGAGTCGATTCCATTCCCGCCGAGCAGAGTGTCTTGGCCCAAATCTCCCAGCAGTGTATCCAATCCATCTTGTCCTTCGATGCGATCGTTACCTTCTCCGCCCGAACCCAGGTCATCCCCACCTCCCCCCAGAAGCACATCATTGCCGATATCGCCGAAGAGACTGTCGGCACCATCTTCGCCATAAAGGAGGTCATTTCCTAGGTCGCCGTGCAGGTTATCGTTGTTACTTCCACCGTAGAGGATGTCATCCCCATCCCCTCCACCGAGCGTATCGGCCCCATTGGTGCCGGAAATAGTATCGTTGCCCAGTTCGCCATAGAGCACATCATTGCCATCCTGTCCTTCGATGTGATCATTGCCGTCCCCGCCAAAGATTTGGTCGTCGCCCAAACCACCGCGGATAAAACCCAGCCCCGCCTCTCCTTGGAGGGTATCTGCGCCATCATCCCCGTAGAGGATGTCATTGCCCACGTCGCCGCGGAGCGAGTCGTTTTCGCTTCCGCCGTAGAGTCCGTCGTCCCCGATTCCACCAAGGAGCAAATCGAGACCCGCTCCACCCAGGACAACGTCATTCCCTGCTTCTCCATAGGCGGAGTCATTACCATCTTGTCCTTCGATGCGGTCGTTGCCATCCCCGCCGAAGATTTGGTCGTTGCCCAGGCCGCCCCAAATCAGATCTTGTCCCCCGTCACCATAGATGTGGTCTGTACCGTCCTCTCCAAAGAGCACGTCATTCCCCAGATCGCCGTGGAGAACATCGTTTTCAGTGCCCCCAAAGAGAATGTCGTCTGCATCACCACCGTAGAGGTAGTCGACTCCAGCACCCGCGAATAACACGTCTTTTTCCGTACCGCCAAAGAGCGAGTCGAGACCCTCGTTTCCATCGATCCGATCTTCTCCCTCACCTCCGAAAAGTTGGTCATCGCCAATTCCCCCCACGACAAGATCGTTGCCAGCATCTCCATAAACGACATCATTGCCTTGTTCGCCGTAAAGAGAATCAATGCCCAAGTCGCCGTGAATCGTATCGTTTTCGCTCCCCCCGAAGATGATGTCATCTCCCTCGGCACCTATCAAATTGTCGTTCCCACTTCCGCCATACAGAATATCGTTTCCGATATTGCCATAGAGCTCATCAAGCCCATCCTGTCCTTCGAGACGATCATTTCCATCGCCCCCAAAGAGCTGGTCATCGCCGAGTCCACCGACAATCACATCGTCATCGGCCTCGCCCAAGAGCACATCCGCCCCGTCCTCACCCTGAAGTGTGTCATTTCCGAGTTCGCCCCGAAGTAAATCATTCCCGGCACCGCCGCGGAGGGTGTCGTCGCCTTCGCCGCCGTTGACAGTATCGACTCCGCTGCCCCCGTCGAGAAAGTCGACGCCTACTTCTCCATAGATGAGGTCATCGCCTTCATCTCCTGTTAAATCATCATTGCCGATTCCGCCAAAGATCGTGTCATCTCCCAGGCCACCCAGGAGAAAATCGCTGCCGCTGCCGCCTCTCAGGATATCAGCGCCACCTTCTCCAAAGGCCACAGAATTTACAGTCGTGGAATTTGTAAACCGGTCACTTCCATCGCCACCTTGGAACACAATCGATTGGACAAGGGCCTTATCAAAACTGGAGTTTAGTAGTTCACCATTGCTGATTTGAGTAACCGCCAAGATGCCCGGGACTAGCTCCGAGACTGTGACCAAGTCGTCAAATTGCGACCCTTGGATGATTAACTCAGATGTTTCTAAGTCCACGGAAGCCGGGGTAATGCTCAATACCCTCCGGTCTTCGAGTTGCTCGAAGCTCGGAGAATTCGACCTGCGAGTAGTCGCACGATTGGTCTTGCGCAGTAATCGACTAAGCGTTTGCATTAAGGAATGGGCAAAAGACATTAAATACTCCCAACTAAGCCGAGTTAGACTTTACGATTAGAACAATCGATCCACCGACTCCTGGCCCCGTGGCCAGTATTTGCCTCTACAGGGGCAGCGTCCGACCCCCCAGCTAGATAGGATTTGCAATTTAACTGGGGCGTAGTGCCACGAATGTCAAGGGAACTACGCAGGATTGGAAAATCCATCCACCGCGCTAACACATGGGACATGGGAGCCGAAGAGAATCTGTTCCGAAAACTTCTATCAATTACACTGGTGCTCCGTCACCATTCCTTATGAGTGAGAGGTGCTGCAATTCACGAAGTCATTCGGATTGCAGCGCCTCACTCTCGACAAGCGGTTGGCGAAAAAGCAACAATGTTCTGCTCACACCTCGAATCCGAAATGGGAGGTGAACCAGTAGTAAGATGTATAGCCGCAAATGCAGCAAAATGAAAGTTTAATTTACCCGAGTTTGCCGACAATACGGGGTTTTTTGCAGTAACTACGCACTTGGCGAAGAATCAAACAGGAGTGTCTTACGGGGGAGCAATTGTTAAGATCGTATTGCAGATCCCTCTAAAGGAGGGGGTAAACTCGGAATTGATATTTTGGGGTTTGTGAGAAGGACTAGCACTTTCTGGGAGTACCCGCCGAGATTCCTTCAACCAAAAATTGCTGCGGATTGCTGTCCAAGGTGCTACTGCAATGGGTGGGGAGGTGTCAGTGATTGACCTGAAAGATTATCCCTTGCCACTGTTCGATCAAGATTTGGAGCAGGTGCAAGGCCCGCCCAAGAATGCCATGAAGTTAAAAGAGTTGTTTCTTTCCCATCAGGGGTTCATCCTTGCCTGCCCGGAGTACAATAGTTCGATTACCCCGCTACTGAAGAATACGATCGACTGGGTATCTAATCGACGCGAAAGTGCAGCAGATTGTCAAGTCGCTCGGCGGAAAGCTAACTGAAATTGTGAGCCGGATTGGCACGGGCCGGTAGGGCCGATCAGTTTTCCCAAGGTGAGGGTGCCATGGCCACGGCGGTACTCCGTTGTGGCCATGTTTTCTCGACAATTCACATGCCCACACTGGAGTACCAGCGTGAGCATGGCACCCTAAAATGAATATTTGATCGGCCCTCCATGGGCCGGGCCAATTCTTGACAAAGTGGCCCAGGGGATCGTGATTCGCGCTATTCGATCAGTCGGGTTATCTGTTATCCTAATCATCGCGAGCAGTGCTCGCCGTGATGCGGGGTGTTGTGATTTCCAGTAATCCAAGAAGTAGTGATAGGGCAATGATCGATCCTCAAGAACTGATGCAACTTGCCATCGAGACCTGTCGCGAGGGAATAGCCCGTGGTCAAAGTCCTTTCGGTTGTGCCATCGCAATTGGAGACAAAGTGATTTCCCGGGCACACAATACGGTTGTGCTGACGACCGACATTACGGCCCATGCCGAAGTCAATGCGATCCGCTTGGGCTGCAAGACGGTGTCGGATATTTTTCTTAGCGAAGCCATCGTGGCTACAACTTGCGAGCCCTGCCCGATGTGCATGGCCGCCCTGCATTGGGCCCGAGTCGGGACGGTGTATTTTGGGGCAACGATCGGGGACGCGGACGAGGCGGGCTTCAATGAATTGCACTTGCCCGCAGCGGAATTGCTGCGGATCGGCAGGAGCGATGTGAAGTTGGTAGGCGGAATACTCAGCCGCGAATGTTCAGCCCTCTTTGACGAGTGGAAAGCAAGCCCCAGCAAGTATGCGTACTGAAAGCAATGGAAAGTTTGTAGGAAAGTGTGATGGTTCAGAAACTCGATTTGGCGAAAGACTGGTTGCCGCGTTACACGGGTATGCCCCTCGACAACTTCGGCGACTACGTATTACTTACCAATTTTCGCACGTACGTGAGTAAGTTTGCCAAGAAATTTGGCTGTGAGGTGTTCGGCGAAGACCGCCCGATGCAGGCGGCCACGAACAGCGCGGGGCTCTCGATAATTAATTTTGGCATAGGTTCTCCCAATGCAGCAACCGTGATGGATTTGCTCACTGCGCGCCATCCGCAGGCAGTATTGTTTCTCGGCAAATGTGGTGGGCTGAAAACATCGACTGAAATCGGTAATTTTATCTTGCCGATCGGAGCAATTCGCGGCGAAGGAACCTCAGACGACTATCTCCCCCGGCTTGTTCCCGCGTTGCCATCTTTCAAGCTCCATAAATTTATTTCGGACAAGCTGGTCCAGCGAAATCTGGATTACCGCACGGGGGTCGTTTACACGACAAACCGCCGAGTCTGGGAACACGACGAGGAATTCAAGCTGCGACTCAAGGAATACACTCCAATCGCGATCGACATGGAAGTCGCCACTTTGTTCATTGTTGGACACAAAAATGAAATCGCGCGGGGGGCACTGCTCTTAGTCTCCGATCTCCCGATGTCCGATCACGGGGTCAAAACCCAGGCGAGCGATGCCCAGGTCGATTCGAAGTGGTCCGACGTTCACCTCGAAATTGGTATCGAGTCTTTGACCGAAATCGGCGACAAGGGCGAGAAGATCAAACACTTTCGCTACTGAGAGTTTCAACTCGTAGGCCGGAACAAGGTACCCCGCGGTTCCGGCATGACCTGCCCGTTTTGCCGGAACTGCGGGGTACCTTGTTCCGGCCTACCAACTGAGTTGCCATTGGCGTTGTCACACCGTGCTTCCTCCTTTAACTTGGTTGCATGACCCGTGATGCTCAGAATTCTGGTGGCAAACCTTTGCTCGCTCCCTCCTGGCGAGAAACTGTGTTAGTCTTCCTCGTCTTTTTTGTCGTGGGTGGGGCACCCGTGCCGCATGTCAACGAAACTCATTATTTGGCCAAGGCCAAACACTTTTGGAATCCGACCTGGTGCGCGGGGGATCTGTTTCTCGAATCGGCTGATCCCCATTGGGTTTTCTACGCGACGTTTGGCGTGCTGACAAAACGGTTCAGTCAAGCCACGGTGGCTTGGTTGGGACGAATCGCTGCTTGGTTGTTGCTGGCGTGGACTTGGCAAAAACTTAGTGCCCGCGTGATTTCTGGAAAGTACTTCTCGATCATCACCGCCGCGCTATTCGTCGTGTTGATTGAGTGGTGTAACTTTGCCGGTGAGTGGGTTGTCGGTGGGGTGGAAAGCAAATGTTTCGCCTATGGTTTTGTGCTATGGGCCCTAGCGGAAGTTGCCCGCGGAAATTGGCGCAGCGCTTGGCCGCTGCTCGGAATCGCATCTTCCTGGCACGTTCTGGTGGGTGGCTGGTCGGTTGTGGGATTGCTCGTGGTGTGGATCACCGAACCCCTCGAGTCCCGCCCAAGATTGCGAGATAACTTTCCTAGTCTCCTGTTAGGGGGAATTCTCGCTTTGCCGGGGGTAATTCCAGGGCTGTTACTTTCGGCGAGTGCTCCAGCCAATGTTGCCGCCACTGCTAACCAAATCTACGTGTTTGAGCGACTGCCCTACCACTTGGCACCGCTGACGTTGCCGGCCGGAGAGCTTATTGGTCGGGCGGCCCGATTTGGAATTCTGCTGGCTGGATTCGTGTGGTTGCAGTGGCTGCTTCCGATTCTAGCCACTGGGAATAGCAGGATTGCTCTGGACCGGTTGCAGAGATTCGCAGCCGCGTCCATCGGGATTGGCTTTATCGGATTACTTGGAGAAGTGTTATTCTGGAATGATCCAGGTCACGCTGCGGGATTTCTCAAGTATTACTGGTTTCGACTGGCGGATGTCGCGGTCCCTTTGGCCATCGCTCTTAGCTGCGGTTCGCTCATGAGCCAGTTTTCTCAGGGCATGCCACGCGTCGCGAAATGGGCAAGTCTTTTGACGGCCACGATCCCTGGAGTGTTGATCCTCTATGTCGCGATCAATCGTTGGGTAGATCCTGCTCCGCCCGCGAATTCCAGAGTTCAGAATGCACAGGATTGGCAATCAGCCTGCCTTTGGATCCGGCAGAATACGCCCCAGGATGCGCTGTTTCTGATCCCCCGCTCGGCACAATCCTTCAAGTGGTACGCCGAGCGACCTGACTTGTGCAATTGGAAAGACGTACCCCAAGATCCCATTTCTTTGCTAGAGTGGAAGAACCGACTTCTCGATGTATTTTCGCATGTCACGGAGTGGGGAGAAACATCCCGAGATCGCCGCTTGGGAGAATTAGGAAGCCGCCGACTGGGTGAGCTAGCCGAAAAATATGGCATCGACTACTTGCTTGCCGAGGAGTATCCACCCGTGGAGTTACCCGTCGTGTACCAGAATTCGTCTTACATAGTCTATCAACCGGAACGAGCGGAGTGAATCTTCAATGCCAGGTATTCCTCAACCGAATTCGCCGCTGCGTGCTGTAGTTTTCGACCTTGATGGCCTGATGTTCAACACGGAGGACCTCTACCAGGAAGTCGGAGCTACCGTGCTGGCCCGCCGGGGACACGATTTCAGCCGCGAGCTCCTCGACAAGATCATGGGACGCCAGTCGGACAAGGCTTTGCAGATTATGATCGAACATCATGGGCTGAGCGATTCCGTCGCAGGTTTGGCTGCCGAATCCCAGGAGATCCTGGACGCTCTCCTGGAAACACGCCTGCAACCGATGCCGGGACTCCTGGAATTGCTTGCCGCCTTGGAGCGGGCTGGCGTGCCACGGGGAATTGCCACAGGAAGTCCCCGCAGTTTTCTTGACCGAGTGCTGGAAATGTCGGGGTTGAGGTCCCATTTCCTGTTTACGCTGGCCTCTGAGGATATCGAGCACGGCAAGCCCGCTCCCGATGTGTATCTCTTGGCGGCCCATAAACACGGTTGCGAAGCGGAAGAGATTCTCGTCCTGGAAGATAGCTCGATTGGTTGCCAGGCAGCCGTCGCGGCAAACACCTTTGCCGTAGCGGTGCCGGGTGGCCATTCGTGTGACCATAGTTTTCCAGGGGCGAAGTTCATCGCAGACTCCTTGCAAGACGAGCGGATCTACCACGCTCTTGGTTTGAAAACTTTCTATACTCTGCGCGGTCATCTTTGAGCTGTTTTTTGTAGTTACGGGTCGGACTTCTTCGCCCGGAAGGGCGCACGTTCGTAGCCAGGGATTAAAATCCTGTCATTTATACACAACT
>CALMBE010000572.1 GCA_937860165.1 uncultured Planctomycetaceae bacterium | reverse complement strand
CGGGAATTCCCGGAGGCAGGTGTGCCTCCGGCTGGGGTTTTTCACGCGTTACGGCGACTACTCGGCTTGCCCGACTAACGAGGCGGGGGTTTTTCCACGATTCCGCCAGTGGAGCTTGGGAATCCAGCTCCTTTTGGGTTCGTGGGGGCCTCGAAATGCCTTTCCTAGCGGGCTGAATAGCAGCGACGGGAGCATCACCAATTCCGCGACCACCCCCGCGACTAAGATCGTGAGCATCAACCAACCAAAGCGGGAAGTAGGTGTAAAACTACTAACTGCAAAGACCGAAAGCCCCAAGCCATTCACGAGCGCCGCTTGCAGGGTCGGGGTTGCCGAGCGGGTGTATGCCGAGATGATCGCCGCATTGCGGTCGTGGAGCTTTTCGTAGTCTTCTCGGAACCACGCGAGATAGTGGATCGTGTCGTCGACGGCCACACCCAAGGCGATACTAGCGGCCATCATCGAGCCGATATCGACGGGAATTCCCAGCCAACCCATTCCTCCGAAGACCACGAGGATCGGCAGGACATTGGGAATCATGGCCACGGCCCCCGCAAAGACTCCCCGACAAACGAACATCATCAACGGAGTGATTGTGAGAAAGGATCCCCAACTACTCTGCACGAGGCTGTCGAGCAAAGCTTGCTGGGCCTTGTACACAATCGGAACGACCCCCGTATAAATGATATTTCCGATCTCGGCATGTGCATTGTCTTGGGAGTACGAGGGATGCAGATTCCCGAGTAGTTTTACGCCAGCCCGCACGAGTTTGATTTGTTCGGCGGTATCGACATCGTCCGAGACGATCAACCCGTCGTACTTTTTCAGTTTTTCCAACTGCTCGGGCTGGAGCGACGAATAGGGGAGCTCGAGGCGATCCACATGCAAGCGGCGCGTGGTAAGAATTCCCGCCAGGTCGGCCATTTGTTGTCGTTGCGATTCGTTCGACCAGATCAGCACTTTGCCACCGGTGGGCAAGCTCCCGGTCTCGGCGACCAAGGTCTGCATCGCAACCATGCTGGCTTGCTGCGTCGCCAGGACCGGATCGATCGACGACTTCAGTAGCTTGACCAATTCGCCATGGTCGAAATCGTGGAACGCCGCCACGCGAACATTGATTCGCCAGAGTTCGTCGTGCGTCTTGTGCTCCTCGGCCAAATACCCTGATTCTTCGAGTTGTTCATGGTGCTTGGCCAATTCTTCGCTCACCACAAAGCGGAGGGTCGTATTCACGAACCCATTACCCGAGCCACCGGTGTCGGGTGCGAATGTCACGGCCGACATGGTAGCGCCCACTAAGTCCTCGCCATCGGCACCGAGTTTGCGTTGGATGGCTTCCTGAATTCGCCCGACCATTTCGAGTCGCTCGAGGAAGGTCATCGTTTTCACGACTTGGCTCGGCCGCGCCGAAGGGGAAAGATTTTCCTGCATGATTTTGCGGGGGAAGCTCACCACCACTTCCATGGGGACCAAGCGCCCCAAACTGGCTTCAAACCACCGATAATCCTGCAGAATTCGCGCGTCGTCGCTGAACAGTTTGAGTAGGTCAATCGACGTCGTGATGCGCGGTAACCCCCAGCAGAGCCCCCCAATCACCGCAAAGCTACAGAACATCACCACGTAATGATGTCGCTGAACATTGAGAGCCCAACTTCGCCACGTCACCTTGGAACTCCGCCGCGGCTTTTTGGCTGCTTCTAATTCCTGCTGGGGTTCGAGAAC
>CALMBE010000571.1 GCA_937860165.1 uncultured Planctomycetaceae bacterium | reverse complement strand
TGTGCCCAGTTTCCCGTCCCCGCGGCGGCATTGTGCGAAGAATTGGTTTCCGCGAGTAGCTGAGGAGGGATTTACAACGATAACGAATGTTGCGAATTCGGAAGTAATTGACCGCTGAGTCGCAGAGAGTGCTCAGAAGTTAAGTGGCTAGTGGCTGGGGAATAGGTGGGACTTTACGACTGTAATTTACCTACGACTTACGACTTACACCATTCTCGAATCCGTGCCCTCCGTGGCTTTGTGGTTTATTTGGAAATAGGAATTAACTTTTGGGCTATGCCAAACTAGGGTCCGACATGGTCAAAGCCGCGATTGAATTGCCTTTGGAGAAAATTGCCGAGTTCTGCCAGCGTCATCACATCACGAAGATGGCGTTGTTTGGTTCGGTGTTGCGCGAGGACTTCGGGCCGCAGAGCGACGTGGATGTGTTGGTGGAATTCGATCCACCCCATAATCCGGGCCTGAACTTTATCGACATCAAAGACGAATTGGCTGCACTATTGGAACGGGAAGTCGACTTGGTAACCTACCTGGCTTTGAATAAGTATCTTCGCAGCAGAGTCTTGAGTGAGGCTCAATCAATTTATGTCCGATCATGACGAAAAAATAACCTTGCGGCAACTTCTGGATTATTCTCGTGAAGCCGTGAATTGGGTGGCCGGTCGGGACGAATCGGAGTTGGAAAGCGACCGACTGTTGTATCTCGCAGTTACGAGACTGCTAACAATTATTGGCGAAGCAGCTACGAGGGTCTCGGCGGATCGCCGAAAAGAGCTGTCGCAGATACCCTGGCGGCAAATGATCGGCTTGAGAAATATCCTGATTCATGTTTACGATATGGTAGATAATCCAACACTTTGGATAATACTTACCCGAGATTTGCCACTGTTGGTGGACCAACTCGAACCTTTAGTGCCTCCCGAGGAAACTGAGTAACCAATGTCCACAAAACATCGCGTACTAATTGCTGACGACAACGAAGCTAATGTGGAATTGCTCGAAGCGTACTTGGCCGGGCTCGACCTGGAGATCGCCATCGCGGTCGATGGACAAGATACGCTGGATAAGGTCGCGTCGTTTAACCCCGATTTGATTTTGCTGGACATCATGATGCCCAAACTCAGCGGATTTGAGGTCTGCCAGCGGCTCAAAGCGGATCCGGTCTCCCGCAAGATCATGATCTTGATGGTGACGGCACTCAATGAACTGGGCGATATCGAGCGGGCGGTCGAAGCAGGGACCGACGACTTTCTTTCCAAGCCGGTGAACAAGCTCGAACTGGTGAAACGTGTAGAGATTATGCTCCGACTGCGGAGCAATAGCGACGAACTAGAGCGGCTGCGGCGCTATATCGAAGAAATGGAAGGAAACCGGTAGGGAAAAAGCGGAAAGGGAAAAAGGTGAGCCGGAGGACGTAAGTCCCCGGAGGGTTGGGGAGCGCTAAACCGCAAGCGGCTGGGGACTGGCAACTGACAACGGACCACTGACTACTGACCACACGATTCGGAACCTTACGTTGTATAACTACTCGATGACCGTTCGATCGCGCTTTGTGGTTGTTGTGTACCTGGGCTTGTTCCCTGGGCTGCAAGCGCTTTGCTCGGGGGACGGTCCCGCGGTTGCGCTCAGACATCCAGTGCCGGGAGGAGTGAGCGCTCGCCCCCATGAACCGGCGGATATCAAGTCATTTATTGCACAACTTGGTAGCGACGATTTTCTCTTGCGGCGGGAAGCCGAGTCGCGACTGATCGCGATGGGAGCCGAGGCGTTCGACCTTTTGCAGGTGGCGAAACAGGACCCCGATCTCGAGATCGCCTCCCAGGCCGAGTATCTCTTGCACCGGGTGGCCATCAATTGGGTTCGCCCCGAAGATCCCAAAGAAGTCCAAGAACTGATGGCGGGCTATGTGGAAATGCCCATCGTGGACCGGATTGAACTGCACGAAGAGTTGTCCGAACTGAAGGGGAATGCGGGTCTGGGGACACTTTGCCGGATCGCCCACTTTGAACTCGACGAATCTCAGGCCAAGTTGGCGGCGTTGGCGGTGCTTGGTCAGCGCGAGCAACATCTGAGCCAAACCGAGTCGATTCGCGCACGGATCCTGGCGGAACTCGGCACCAGTCACCGCGCTGCCACCGAGTGGTTGCGGGTGTATACCGACCAGCTTTCCGACTCCAAAACAATCAGCGCCAAGTGGTTGCCGCTCATCGATGCCGATATCTCCCAGCTCCCCGGCGATGACGCGAATCTGGAATGGACCGTCGTTTCTCGGTTGCTTCAGTTTCACCTCGACCTGGGAAAGGCCCTCGCGGATGCCGAGGTAGTGTTCGAGTCCCTGCGGCGGACTGTCGAGCTGGCAACCAAGAAACACGAAAAAGAAAGTACCTCGCTCGCCAAAGTGCTGCTGTGGACGCTGCAAAACGAACAATGGAAAGCCCTCACGCACCTCGAGAATTTCTATGCCGGGCCGATCCAGGAAAATCGCATCTTGCTGTACTTGGTGGCGACAGCCCGCGCGACGCAGGGAAATGAAACCGAAGCTTCCGAGTTTGCCGACCGGGCGTTAAAACTGCCGACCCTCGAACTCAACGAGCGAAACACCACCGCGAGCTTGGTAGCGGAACTCGGATATCACAATTGGGCCGAGAAAGAGTGGCGGGAGGTCATTGCGGCGGCTGCGATAACTTCCGCGGAATCCATGGAGGCCCGCCGGAGCCTGGCGATCTGGTGTCTGCACGATCGCAATGCCGACCAGGAAGCGGCGGACTTGCTAGCCGAGGTGTGCGATGCTGTCGAGGCCGACCCGCAATTAAAACGGACCGTGCTGGGGGACAACGACACGCGGTACTTACTGTCGCTCTTGCAGACCCAGCGAGAATTTCTCACGGCGTGCTCGTTAGAAGCGCGGGGAGATTTCACAGCACAGAAAGAGCACCTAGAAAAAGCGTATCGGCTGGAACCAGAGGACCCTGATATTCTCATTGCGATGTATCGGCTGCCGAAGTCCGACGAGGCCTACCGCGAAAAAGTGGCCAATCGGATTCGCCGCTCGGTGACCAATGTCGAACAACTGATCGAAAAGTTTCCCGGGGAACCCACCTGGTACAACCACTATGCCTGGCTGGTGAGCAACACCACGGGTGACTTCGAACGGGCTGTCCAGTATTCGCACAAGTCCTTGGAGCTCAGCCCTGACACGCCGAGTTATCTGGATACCTTGGGTCGCTGTTACTACGCCGCTGGTGATCTCAAGAATGCTGTGAAATACCAGAAGCAAGCGGTAAAAAAACACCCCCAGGTGCAAGTGATGCGTCGGCAACTCGAGCAGTTCGAACGCGAACTGGCAGCGGGGGCGAGCCGTCAGCGTTAGCGCACTCGCGAAACCGCAAGCGGCGGCGGGGAGAACCCGCCGGCGGTGAACGCGGCCGTGGGGGAGTTTTTAGCGAGCGTGTGAGCGCTAAGCCGCAAGCGGCGGGCTACGGCAGGGTGAATTTGGATTGCATCCGGAGGACGGCGCCGTCGTCGGGGAAGGTGTGAAAGGCCTGCACGCGGAAGACTTTGTCGCGGGATTCGACATTGATATAGCTAAAGGCTCCGACCTCGAAGCGCCCGCTGGCTTCGAATTGGTGCAACATTCCGTGCCGGGGGGTTTGCAGGGCGAGTTCCTTTTGATAGTTCAAGAGTTTCTCGGCGCTGACTTGTTCGAGGGCAAAGGCCATTTCGTACCGAATCCCGCCGTTGCACTGCAAATAATCTTCGCGACTATTTCGCATCCGATGCGACATCAGTCGCCGCCGCTGCGGGAGTTCGACGCGTGACGAGGTTGCCACTTCCGTCAGAATCAGATCCCCGACCCTCCAACTCACGAGGTGGCCGGTGCTGGTGATGCGAACCATGGCCGAGTAAGGCCCGCGCGTGATGCATCGTGATTGGTAAATGTCGAACAATTCAGGATGAATCGATCTCCCAAAGACTTGGCAAACCAGTTCGGCAATTCGGGGTCGGTCGGAAATCACGATAGTACTCGCACGGAGAATGGAATGAAAACATCGCACACTGCTGAATGATGCCTTGATTATAGTTGGCGAATTCCGACTCCTCAAACAGCATTTCTTTCTTTACAAACATCCCTCAAATTCTGTATTGACAAACTGGTAGCGAGTAAGTCTCGCTGAGAGGATGCAGCTAGCTACCTGAAATAAAATACTCCGGTTGGGCGGAATCAGGATTGACTGCCAAGAACTGAATCACTCGGCATCGGAACGATGCCGGCTAACACCACGCGTAACTTGAATGCCAAGCACACCTGAAAAAGTTTTCGATCTGCTCTTGCAAGCGTATGGCCCCCAAGATTGGTGGCCGGGAGAAACGCCATTTGAGGTGATGGTCGGGGCCGTGCTGGTTCAAAACACGAACTGGAAGAATGTCGAACAGGCGATTACCCAGCTCAAAGATGCTGGAGCGCTCAATCCTTCTGGAATTTTGCTGCTGAGCCCCGCAGAACTGCAACAACGGATTCGCCCGGCAGGTTATTTTCGGATCAAAGAACAACGCCTGCGAAGTTTGGTGCAGTTTTTTGTCGAATGGTACGGCGGCGACATCGAGCGGATGCGGGCAACGGAGTTGCGACTGCTGCGGGAGCAATTGTTGCAGGTGCATGGAATCGGCCCAGAAACGGCGGATTCGATTTTGCTGTACGCGGTCGAAAAGCCCTCGTTGGTCGTCGATGCTTATACCTTGCGAGTTTTTGCCCGCCATGGTTGGGTTCCGCAGGGGACGAGCTATCACGCCTTGCAAGAACATCTCGCCGGGGAGTTGCCGGCTAAGACCGAGATTTACAACGAGTTGCACGCCTTGCTGGTGAAAGTCGGCAAGGAGCATTGCGGCAAAACGCCGCACTGCGAAGGGTGTCCGCTCGAGGGGATGCTACCGGTGGGTGGGTTGGTGGCTGGATAGATGTCTCCTTAGCCGGAGGCAAGCTCAGGGCCGATCAGTTAT
>CALMBE010000570.1 GCA_937860165.1 uncultured Planctomycetaceae bacterium | reverse complement strand
CCGACTTACGACTTACGACTTACGACTTACGACTGACCACTGACCACTGACCAGCCACTTTCCACCTCCCCCTCATCATGCCACAATCAGGGATTCATCGAAAGGAGACCGCCATGAGCGAATTTCGGAAAACATTGGAAACCTTTGAGAATCGGTTTCCACAGCGAGACTATCGAATTGAAATAGTTTGCCCCGAGTTTACCTCGGTTTGTCCCAAGACGGGGCAACCCGACTTTGCTACGATTACCATCACCTACACTCCAAACAAGACGTGCGTGGAACTCAAAAGCCTGAAGCTGTACCTGCAAAGCTTTCGCAATGAGGGAATCTTTTACGAGAATGTTACCAACGAGATTCTCGAAGACCTGGCGGCAGTGCTCGCGCCCAGGTGGTTGAAAATTGTCGCCGCCTTCAGCGCCCGGGGTGGGATCACGGAAACGGTTACCGCCGAGCACACCTCGGCCATGTAAGCAGCGATCGCGCGCGCGAGTTCCTCTCACGATTGCCGAGGTTGCCGAGAACAATATGAGGATCGATCGATGAGCCAAACACCGCGCGTAATCATTTCAGCCTTCGGCGATGAAGCCGCTATTCACAAGACGGCCTGGGAGCAGTACTCGGCACTCTCGGCCTTGGGGCTGGAGTACTACAGCCTGCGGTTTATCGATGCGGGCAATGGCATCAAGAATGTCATGCAGCTTACGAAGACCGAAATTAGCAAGCTGCGGCACATGGAGGGTGACTTCGCGTTGAATGTGGCCTCGATCGGCTCCCCCTTGGGCAAGGTGAAACTGCTCGATCAGGAGGATGGCACCAAGAATCGCTACGTGCCGTTCAAAAAATATCTGGCCAGCGAAGTGAGCAAAGCCTGTGAATTGGCCCACGCCTTCGAGACCAAACTGATTCGCGGCTTTTCGTTTTATCACCCGAAAGGCTCCGATCCTTGGCAGCACCTCCCGCAGGCCGCCGACCAGTTAGGCGAAATGGCCGAGATGTGTCATCGCAGCGATCTCACGCTGGGCGTCGAAATCGAAGCCAATCTCGTAGGGCAATCGGGATCGCTCATGGCCGAGTTGCATCGCCGGGTGAATCACCCGGCACTGGTCACGATTTTCGACGGGGGCAACATCGTTAGCCAGGGCTACAGCACGCTCGAGACTTATGAACAATACTTGTCGATGAAACCCAGCATCGGCTGGATTCACGTCAAGGACTACCACGACCCCAACCTGAAACAGCGGCAAACGCATGTCGAGGAGGACATGTTGAAGAACTTTGTCCCTGCTGATCAAGGGGATAGTGGACACGAACAGATATTCAAAGACTTCGCCGCTGAGTTACCCAAGCTCGAACGCCGACTCCGCCGTCGCGGGATCGCGGGGGTATTTCTCGACTTGGAACCGCACCTCAAGGGAGGTGGACAATTCGGAGGTTTCAGCGGCCCCGACGGCATGGGGGTCGCCCTGAAAGGCCTGACCCGCGTGCTCGACTACGTGGGGATCGAATACCATCTGAAAGACTTCGGTGATCTCTGCGCCGACCGGGGGTTTTGAGAAGAATTGCCAAGAGATAATGTTCAATTCTCGTTCCGTGAGGTGGACCTAGTTGCCGGATTGCGCGGAAATCTTGAATTGTCATCGCCAATCGACTACCATGAATCGGGACGGCCCTTTGCTGTTACTGCGAAACAAGCGAGTCAGTTTCCACCTAGATCGGGTTGAGTATGGAACAACATTCTCTTGCGGATAGCAATGTCGATTGGCAGGCTTTGTTGGAACACGTAGTCCGTGACCGAGTTGTTGTTGAAGTTCAACAAGACTCGGCAACCGTTGCCAGAATCTTACCCGTGGCGAGTGCTATGCCGTTGAGCCGCCTAAATCGTGCGCTTGCCGCGATTCCCTCCTTGGGGGAAGACGTTGAATCCTTTGCGGCAGAATTGCAGTCCTGCCGTCAAGCCCTGCCTTTGGAACCTAATCCATGGGATTGATCATCGACTCGGGGGTCTTCATCCAGTGGGAACGATCCGGTCGCGTGGTTGATTTTTCTCAATGGTCCAATCACGGAGATGCGGCCATCAGTGTCGTCACTGTTTCGGAGCTACTCGTGGGCGTTCATCGTGCAGACTCTCCGAAGCGCCGCGAGAGCAGATCCTTGTTTGTCGAAGGGATTCTTGCCACGGTCCCAGTGTTGTCTATTTCGCCGGACATCGCCCGAGAGCACGCTAGGCTTTTTGCTGCTTTGATGTCCAACGGGATTGTCGTGGGCGCTCACGATCTGTGGATCGGAGCCACGGCGCTGATGGTTGACTCAGAAGTTTTGACATCGAATCCACGTGAATTCAATCGCATTCCTGGATTACGAGTTGTTGAGTTTCCAGTCGAGGGTGATAAGGGACCGGTCCAAAGAAACGGCGAATGGTGAGCCGTCGCAGTGCGTATTTCACGGAAAATCGTGGAATCCTACACAGGGCCGATCAGTTTTTCACTTTGGGGTGCCATGCCCACGCTGGTACTCCGGC
>CALMBE010000569.1 GCA_937860165.1 uncultured Planctomycetaceae bacterium | reverse complement strand
TTTGAAAAGCGGAATTCTCGGTCGAGCCACCCATGGCGAATTCGTCCATATTTGTCCGGCCAAGGAACACGGCATCGGCGGCCTTGAGTTTCGCGACGACGGTGGCATCGTAGGGCGCGCGGAAGTTTTCGAGCATCCGCGAGGCACATGTGGTCAGTGTTGTGTGATCGCACAGCACATCCTTGACCGCTACGGGCAATCCACCCAAGGCACCGACGGGTAGACCCGCTCGGCGGCGGCGATCGACATCAGCGGCGCAGGCCAAAGCCGTGTCGGCTTCGACTCGCAAGAAGGCACCTATTTGTGCGTCGCGCGCGGTGATGCGGTCCAGGTACTGCTGGGTCAATTCGACCGAGGTGATTTCACCTGCGGCGATCTGCTTCAGGTGTTCGGCGGCAGTAGACATGGGGATCATTCCCCCAATACGGGCGGGACAAGAAACGCGCGATCATTGTGCGCCGGGGCGTTTTGCAGGGCAGCAGGTCGGGGCAAACTGGGCAGCACCTGATCCGCGGCAAACACATTGTGGACCTCTACAGCGTGAGCCATCGGTTCGATTCCCTCGGTATCGACCTCCGCCAGCTGGTCGACATAACCAACGATCTGGGCGAGTTCCGTGGTAAGCCGATCGAGTTCACCGTCGGTCAATTGCAGCCGGGCGAGGAGCGATACATTTTCAACGTCGGCGCGAGAGATCGACATCGGAAATAACCTCGCAGCGCATTTCTCGGATGATCTACTCTAAGAGGCCGCGGCGGCAGGCTGAGTCGGAACCTGGAACGGTGCCTGACGCACGACTTTGGTTATGGTGCCGGAGCGGAGGCACTGGGTACAAACGAGCGCGGATTTGTGCGTGCCGTTGGGAGTGCTGATCCGCACCCGCTGCAAATTGGGCTTAAACTGACGCCGCGTGATACCGGTGATCTTAGTACCGACACCACCCAAGTACTTCCGCTTACCGCGAATCGTTACCGAGTTGCCGATCTGGGGGCCTTTGCCACAAACTTCACACTGCCGGGCCATGTCGCTGGTCCTTATAGAACAATTCTGCTGAAATTTGGTAAACCGCTCAGTATACCGATCCGCGAAAAGAACGCAACCGCTGTTCTGGGCAGGTGTTAGGTTATTTTCCCAGGATAATTCCCTGGACTTGTTCGGCCAGCAGTGCGTTGGTGGCAACCGATTCGCCGCTGTGGACCGTGGAAGTCCCTTGCCAATCGAAGAATTTCCCCCCCGCCTCTGCGATGATCGGTTTCAGTGCGGCGGCGTCCCACAGGTTCATCACGGCATCGATCATGATCTCAGCCCTACCGGTGGCTACCAGCAGGTAGCCAAAGGCATCTCCCCAGGTGCGAGTCACGCGGCAAGCCGCTGCCAAGCGGGTGAAGACCTCGGGGCGGGGCGGTTCACGATCAACTGTGAACGAGTGAACACAAGTGGTTAGGAACACGGCTTCACCCAGGTTTTCGATTTGCGAAACCTGGGCCTTGCGGGGGCTTTCCGCTGCCACAACATGCCAGGCACCACCTCCCACCCGGGCGTAAACCATTTCGTCGACCGCTGGTGCAAAAATCACTCCCAAACAGGGTTCGTTTTCTTGCATCACAGCCACCAAGGTGGTGTAGAGGGGTACCCCCGCGACGAACGATTTTGTTCCGTCGATGGGGTCCAAAATCCAGCAAAACCCGCTCGACCCCGCCTTTTCTCCGAATTCTTCACCAAGAATGCCATCCTGGGGGAATTGGGCCGCGATTCGCTCTCGCAGGAGCAGTTCCGCTCCTTTATCGGCAACTGTCACCGGCGAGCCATCACCCTTCCGTTCGACGGCCAATCCGGGAACTCGGAAATGGGCCAATGTAAATTGCCCCGCCTCGCGGGCGATTTTCACGGCAAAAGCTAAGCGTTTTTCAGTTTCCGACTGGGTCATGAGGGATAGATTATCAGGCCACTAGGTGTTCGGATAGCGGGGAGCTACTTGGGGCCTGGCTGGCACCATTGGGCCGATTCTGGCGATTATTCCCTTTGAGTAAAGTACGGTGGCGTAATAGGATGGGGTGAAATTTCCTTGAACCTAGCCAGCGGGCTTTTAGAATAGAGGTTGAAGGACCGTTTCCCAAAACACCCCTTTTTGGGGTGGCGCGTGCGAAAGGAGTCAGGAAGATGCGGCAAAGATTGTGCTTAGGTGTGGTTGCACTAGGTTTTGCTGTGGTGGCCTGGGGTTGGGATTGGAATCGAGGGGAAGCGGTGGCGTCCCCAATCGCCCAGTCCGGCTTGGTCAACACGGGACTCATAACTCATGTGCAAGATGTTGAGGGTCGCCCCTTGCGGGTGATTATCATCGATCCCGCATTGCGCGTGATGGGAGTGTATGACATAGCCAAGGATACTGGCGAGATTCAACCGAAGAGTGTGCGGAACATTAGTGCCGATCTGCGGATGCTGGAATTCAATAGCAGTTCCCCTTCGCCGGCCGAGATTCAGAAAACTTTGGATCGACAATAAAGTAGTTAACAAGAGTAACTGGATTTACTTGAACTATTCGCTCGTTGCTCGCACGGAGGTCAAAGCACCGAGAAAAAAGTGTCGCCAGGAAACCCTGGAACACATGAGGCCTCGATGGAACAGAAATTCGTAAGCTTTGATGATGCCCTGGTCAAATTGGCTATTTCTTCCGATAAGCTCAATGAGCTACGGGAGCGAGGCGAACTGCGCGCTTACCGGGACGGTTCCAGTTGGAAATTTCGTGCCGACGAAATTGATCGGATGGCGAATACTGGGATCCCCGAGCTTCCGCCGCCGAGCGATATCAGCCTGATCGATATGGAAGACCTCGTCGATGCCGAACCGATTGATAATCCCGACGAAGACACGTTTGGCTTGGGTTTGGCAGAACTCGAAGAAGAAGTTTCCCCCGCTCCGGAGCCGGATGAATCGTCGATGGACTTGAAGCTGGCGGACACCGATGCCATCTCCACCGGGAGCGAGCTCGAACTGGCCGGCTTGGAAGATACGGTAACTGCGGGTGCCAGCGATCTGTCCCTCGATCTTCCCGACGAACCGAGCGACCCGACGGACTCCATCTTGTTGAGCGAGGAAGAACTCGGCGAATCAGTGACCGGTTCCTTGAGTACAATCATCGGTCGTAAGGAACTCGAACACGCGGACTCGGATCTCGATCTAGAACTGTCCGACGACGTAACCGACGACGAGGACACCAAGCTTTCGCCCTCCTCAGGCGCTTCGAATGTGCTTTCGACACAAGTTGCTGGTTCTGGTGTGCTGGACGACAACGACGACCCTTCGGATGCTAAGCGGAGATTTGAGGATATCGAGGAACTCGAGATTGATTTGGCGGCCGAGTCGAGCTTAGCGCTCAATCCGGGCGAATTTGCCGAGGCGCGAGAAGGCTCACAGAAGTCACTCACCGCCAAGAAGTCAGACAGCGATCTCACGCTGGGGGACGAAGAGCCGGAAGATGAAAACAATATGGGTTCGACGGATGTGCCCTTGGAAGAAAAGGCCCTGGCCGGTTTGCAAGGGGATGCTGATCCCTTGGAAGAGTTCGAGTTGGCTGGCGACGAGGATTTGATCCTGAGCGACGCCGAGGGGAGCGATATTACCCTCGACAGCGGTTCGAGCGGCATCAATATCGTTTCGCCCTCAGATAGCGGATTGGCCCTGGATGACATGCCGCTGGACATTAGCGGTTCGGCGATTCTCAGTTCGTTATCGCTCGAAGGTTCTGACCCCGAGATTTCGCTGTTGGGAAGCAACGCGGGGATGACTCAAGGTTCCAGTGCGGAGCTCCAGACAGGCGATGATTTCCAACTCACACCACTGAGCGAAGGAGGACTCGACGACGGGGATAGCAGCTCGCAAGTGATAGCCCTCGATGCCGATTTGGGGGGCTTCGGTGGGGACTCGGCGGGGCTTTTAGAAGAAGATGCGTTTGCGGAAGAAGGGGGCGGACTCTCCGAAGATTTCGGACCGTCACCAGCCAGTGACTTGGGAATGGGAGGGTATGCGGGAGTCGCCGTCGCTCCGGCTGCGGCGGATTCCATGTATTCCCTCGGCAATATCTTGTTGCTCATGGCTCCAGCCTTGTTCTTGATGTTGGGGGGGATCATGATACTCGACATCATCCGCCATATCTGGAGTTGGCAAGAACCCTACACGATCACCAGTTCATTGCTCGAAGGCCTGTTGGGCATGTTCGGGTTGAACTGAGCGGGGAGGATGGGTGCCCGTTGTCGGTGGTCCGTTGTCAGTGGTAAATAGTGTGGCATAGCCGATTGCGGAGTACGCTCGCTTGCGTCAAGCTGGGGTTTTACCCACCCTGCCAGGTTGTCGTTGCCATGACCCACACTGTTGCTTGCTCGCGGCAAGCTTTGATCCTTTCCCTGCCGTTGTTGTTGATTTGTGTAGCCTGTCAGCCCACTGAGCAAATCAGCACTTACGAAGTGGAACGGACCACTCCCCCGCTCGCGGCCTTTGATCCTCAGGAAGTTGCCGATCAACTCGATCACACGCTCGCGGCGATGGTGCCGCAAGGCGAGACGGTATGGTTTTTCAAACTCACCGGCAAGGGCTCCGCCATTGACCGACATCGAGAGGAATTCACCAAATTCCTCACTGGGTTAAAGCCATCGGAGTCGTCCGATAAACCAGTCAAGTGGGACTTGCCAAAGGACTGGACCGAGCGCGGCCCATCGGAAATGCGTTTGGCAACTCTTTTGATTCCCGATCCGAAGGGAGACTTGGAAATTTCCGTGTCGTCGCTGCCGTTGGCAGATTCGTGGGAAGATTTTGTCATGGCCAACGTAAATCGCTGGCTGGGTCAACTCGGCCAGGGCCCGCTCTCGCGACAAAAAATTCTCAACCTCACGAAGTCCATGAAAACTGCCGCAGGGCCGGCTACGGTGATCGAACTAGCCGGAGTCATGAAGGCCTCGCCTGCGATGAATCCCCACGGTGGAATCGCGTCGCAAACTGCCGAGAAATCGTCAGCCGAGGAACCAGTCGCCCCGCCAGCCACTTCGGAAGAGCTGACCTACAAGGCACCGCCCGATTGGCAACCGGGCCAGACTTCCGCCATGCGTAAGGCAGCGTTCAGGCTAGCCGACGCAGATCGTCAGGCCGAGGTGACCGTGATCACACTTCCTGCGGCAGGGGGCCCGCAAGTGACCGACGTGCAAGCCAATGTCGAGCGTTGGGCCGGTCAAGTGGCTCTACCCGCCGACACCGATTTGGCCAAACTGATCGAACCAATCACAATCGACGGTACTCCCGGGAGCTATGTTCGCTTGATGGGTCCCGAGGCCGCCGAGCCCCGCCTGGCAATGTTGGCCGCGATGGTCGTGAATGGCGAAAAGGTCTGGTTCTTTAAGCTGTTTGGCGAAACTCAGTTGGTCGATTCCCAGACGCAAGCCTTCCGCGAGTTTGTTGAATCGGTCCAGTTCAGCGAGTGAGAAGAAGGAATGCGGAGGAAATCGGCGAGCCGTAAGCGTAAGCGCCCGGAGCAGCAGGGCGGAATGCGAAGTGCTGAATGAGAGGTGATCGTGGGCGCCAATTAACTCCCTCCCAGGGCCAATGATTTTTTCACAATGGCGGGTGCCATGGCCACGGCGGTACTCCGCTGTGGCCATGTTT
>CALMBE010000568.1 GCA_937860165.1 uncultured Planctomycetaceae bacterium | reverse complement strand
ATCGAGCACGTAGGGATCGCGGTTTGCCAAGGGAAGCGTATACCTGTGATGATTGTGAGAAAAGGACTCGGCTGAGAATAAGCGGCAATTCATCCGTAAGCAAGTCAGGGCCGATAAGTTATTCATTTTGGGGTGCCATGCTCACGGCGGTACTCCGGCGTGGGCATGTGAATAGGCGAGAAAACATGGCCACAGTGGAGTACCGCCGTGGCCATGGCACCCTCATCTTAAAAAACTGATCGGCTCTCGTCAGCAATTGACTCAGCTTGATTTCCACATTGGAATGTCGTACAGTATTACTGTACTCAGAATAAGGAACGACTCAATGGCAATTGAAACCAACTATACCCAGGCTCGCACGCAACTCGCTACTTTTCTAGACAATGTGATTGACCATCAGGAAGTCGTCATTGTCAATCGTCGAGGCAAAGAACCGGTGGCTATGATCGCTGCGGCTGAGTTAACAAGTCTCATGGAAACAGCCTATCTCTTACGTTCTCCACAGAACGCGAAACGCCTCCTAGCAGCTCTGCAACGGGCCAAGTCTGGCAAGGGTCTTCCTCTGTCGCTCGATCAACTCAGACGAAAGGTCGGCGTTGGGAAAGCATAAGTCCCGCGAAGCTGTCTTTCATCCGGAGTTTCTAGAAGACTCAGAACACTGGGTAAAAACAGATCGCAAAACGGCCCTCCGACTCTTGGATCTCGTAGAGGCAATCCTCCGCGATCCCTTGGCAGGAATTGGCAAGCCTGAACCACTCAAGCACCTTTCAACCGGTGCATGGTCGCGCAGATTGACCCAAGAGCATCGGGTCGTCTATCTCGTGCAAGACCGACGGATCGATTTTCTTCAGGCACGTTATCACTATTAACAACTCTGTGATTTGATTTCTCGATGAAACGGCCTTTTCCCTCTGCATTCAATCCCGGCAGACAGGACTTCCGAAATTCGCTAAAATGCTGGCCTGTGCCGAGTTGTCGGCAATCTCGCGACCCTAGCCACTCTCCAGGAATGCAAGTGTCATGGCCACGCCCACTCTAAAAATCGATCCGTTTTCAGCCCGCGACAAGTTTGAAACCGGCAACGGTCCGGCAGGCATCTACCGCATCGCCAAGTTGGAGAAGCTCGGCCTAACCAAGATCGCGCAGTTGCCTTACTCGATTCGCGTACTGTTGGAATCGTGCCTCCGCAACTGCGACGGCTTTGTAGTGACCGAGGACGATGTAAGAAATCTCGCCAACTGGACCGCGAGTCGGGGCGTCCTCGCCCCCGGCGACAGTGGCATCGAAGTCCCGTTCAATCCGGCGCGCGTGGTTCTCCAAGATTTCACTGGCGTGCCGTGCGTGGTAGACCTGGCAGCCATGCGGACCGCCATGGAACGCCTCGGCGGCGATCCCAAGAAAATTAATCCCTTGGTCCCCGTTGATCTGGTGATCGACCACTCGGTGCAGGTCGACCACTTTGCCTCGGGGGATTCGCTCGATTTGAACATCGAACTCGAATTCTCTCGCAACCGCGAACGCTATGAGTTTCTCCGCTGGGGACAAGATGCCTTCGACAACTTCCGCGTCGTACCGCCAGGGACGGGCATCGTGCATCAGGTGAATCTTGAATATCTTGCCAAGTGCGTCTTCTTACTGGAGGATCACGCAGGCCCTGTCGCCGTACCTGACTCGCTGGTAGGAACCGACAGCCACACTACGATGATCGATGGCCTCGGCGTTGTCGGCTGGGGCGTGGGCGGAATCGAGGCCGAAGGGGTCATGCTCGGCCAACCAATCTACATGCTCATGCCCGAAGTGGTTGGCATGGAACTCACCGGCAAACTTCCAGCCGGTGCCACGGCGACCGACTTGGTTCTCACCGTCACCGAAGTTTTGCGCAAGGAAAAAGTCGTCGGCAAGTTTGTCGAATTCTTCGGTAGCGGAATCTCCACGATGGCCTTAGCGGATCGGGCGACCATCGCCAACATGGCTCCTGAATATGGTGCCACCATGGGCTTCTTCCCTGTCGACGCCGAGACACTTAACTATCTGCGTCGTACGGGCCGCACTGAAGCTGAAGTCGAGCTAGTCGAGCGCTACACCAAAGAACAGGGTTTGTTCCGAACCGATGAGGCACCGATTCCGCTGT
>CALMBE010000567.1 GCA_937860165.1 uncultured Planctomycetaceae bacterium | reverse complement strand
CGCTGTCCGTCTTGAACAGCCCCGACGACGACCTCCTCGCGCTGTTGCATGCCGCTTTTCAAGTCCGCTCGAAATACTTCGGCCGCACCGTCCGCCTGCAGATGTTGCAAAACGCCAAGAGCGGCGCCTGCATGGAAGACTGCCACTATTGCTCGCAATCGGCCGTCTCGAACGCTCCGATCGAACGCTATAATTTACTGCCACAGAAACAAATGATGGAAGGCGCGCGCCAGGCCGCCGCCTCAAAGGCCCAGCGCTATTGCATCGTCATCAGCGGACGCAGCCCGTTGGATCGGGAAATCGACGAAATCGCCGGAGCCGTCCGATCAATCAAGCAGGAAATCCCGATTCAGATCTGCTGCTCACTCGGCTTGATGAGCGATGAACAGGCCAAGCGGCTGAAAGCCGCCGGCGTCGACCGCGTGAACCACAATCTGAACACCAGCGAAGCGTTCCACGAGTCGATTTGTACGACCCACACGTTCCAGGACCGCCTCTCGACCATCAAAAATGCACGGGCCGCTGGATTGGAAATCTGCTCGGGCGGCATCGTCGGCATGGGGGAAAGCAACGAAGACCTGATCGATCTCGCGACAGCGCTACGAGATGTGAAGCCAGACTCGATACCTTTGAACATGCTCAATCCGGTGGAAGGCACGCCGCTGGAGAACATCGACGCCCTCACGCCGCAGCGCTGCCTTAAAGTCCTCTGCCTCTTCCGCTTCCTGCATCCGCGCACGGAACTCCGCATCGCCGGCGGCCGCGAACACAACCTCCGCAGCCTCCAACCCCTCTCCCTCTACCCGGCCGACTCAGTCTTTGTGAATAACTATCTGACGACACCAGGCTCCCCGGCCCCCGAAGTCTGGGGCATGATCGAAGATCTGGGCTTCAAGATCGAAGTGGATTACCAGCAGCCAGTGGCGAACTAGCCCTATCTCTTTGGTTTCAGTTTTTCTCCGTTAACTTGACCCACATTATTGGTTTGCCTGCAGGAAGCCACCTTGTGACGACACATGCCAACACCCCATACACAGTAACTTTTCTTCCTTGGTTAAGATTGCAGGAGTCCATCGAAACCAACGGTGTTGTCTTTTGGCCTTTTCCCCTTGAAGCAAAGAAATTTGACCCAGGTAAACAATTCAAGGATCAACTTCAACTAGTCTTCAGAAGCTACAAAGACCAGACGGGCAAGCCAATAGATAAGCTAACAGTTGCTTCTTTTCGCAATCATCCTTTTAAACATCTAACCAGCGAAGAAGCCGAGTTAATAACCGAACTTGTTCGATTACTCGTTTTCTCAGTAATAGCCGAGAATCAATACTATAGACAGGGAGGGGCTTACTTTAACTCTACCCACTTCCAGCACATACACCAACGATTCCAATTAGGCAGCAAATATGTAGCTCCCCATACTCGTCGACGAGATGGGAGTATTTTGCATGGTGGGTACAAACATGGGGAATTGAAATTCTCCATACCTCTTCAGGCTTGGGGAAGACATGATGCGAGGCCAAACACCACATTACTCCACTCATTAGTCGCACTTTCGAATCAGACTACAAACGATGCGGCTGCGATTCGCCAAGCTATCGATTGGTTCCTGTTAGCGAATAGCGACGCAGAATACGTGTCTGAACAAACCGAGGTTATTCTGATGGGGAGTGCGTTTGAGGCTCTATTTCAAGTTCAAGACATTCAAGAGAAAAAAGCTGCCCTCATGAATCGACTACCAAAGCTCTTTGTTGGCTGCTTATCTAAGAAAACTAAGAAGGCTGGCCTTGACGGCTCTAAAGGGATGAGATCTTGGAAGATCTTATGGATGGATGAGTTCTACTGGTTACGCAGCAAAATTGTCCATGGTGGCAAGATAAACAGTGCTCGGATGATCTGGAGCCTTAAGGAACACCTGACAATTGCCGCAATCATCCTACAGATATCGGTCAAGCTCATCTTAGCCGAAAAGGGGTGTTATTCTCTCAGTTCAGACGACGAAGCATGTGCCGATGGAATTGATCATTTCCTCGCCAACGGGAAACTTCCGGAGAGCAAGCTTCTAAAAACCAGGAGAAATGTTCGGCTCGATAGAGCGGCTCAAAGTGCATGGGCCACTCTTCACCCCAAGAAATAACTCGCTACTCCTCCCTCAATCCCTCCACCACAGGCTGCTGAGCCGCCCAGCGGGCGGGGAAGTAGCCGGCAACTAGCGTCGCGGCAGACGCTAAGCCGACGGCTTGGGCGAGGGCGCCGAAGGGAAGGATCATCTGAATGGTCCAGCCGAATGATTGTTTGTTGATCACTTTGATGAGCAGTAGGGACAGCAGCCCGCCACCGACAACTCCCAACGCGATACCCACCAATCCTAGATAAGCCGCTTCCCACAAAACAAGTTGCCGGATCTGTCCCTCGCTGCCGCCGATGGCGCGGAGTGTGGCAAACTCCCTGCGCCGTTCAAGCACCGACGTGACCAGCGTATTCACGATGCCGAGCATGGCGATGATCACGGCGATTGCTTCGAGCACATAGGTCAGCAGGAAGGTCCGGTCGAAGATGTCGAGAATCTCCTTCCGCAACTCGCCGTTGCTGATGATCAGCGGTGGGAGCG
>CALMBE010000566.1 GCA_937860165.1 uncultured Planctomycetaceae bacterium | reverse complement strand
GAACAGTGCCTTCGCGAGCAGCGGCCGGTACAGGTCCACGGTCTAAACTAGCATGCTCGCGCCGCAGGTTTCTCGACGACGACGACCTTGCGCTTGCCAGACTGGTTCTCGGAGCGGCGGCGATCGACGCGATCCTGACGCGGCTCCAGGTGTACGGAGACGCGTCGCAGGCCGAATATCTCGAGGATCAAGCCCGTGCGATCGATCACCTTGGAGCCGATATCGGTCTCAAGATTGCGCTGCTGCACAGGCGACAGCGCACCATCGATCACGACAACGCCCGCGCCAAGCTCCTCAGTTTGATCCTTCAGCCGCTCCACGCGGCCCGAACCAAAATACGTGCGCGGACTGATCTGGCGAAGCGGCGCAGCTTCTGCGCCCGCAACGTCGAGCCCCAGCGCTTGCGCCAGCCCGACAGCCTCCAGCAATCGCGCTTCGCCGTCACGCACGCTCTCCTGCGCGCTCGCAAGCGGGCGCAACACGATGGCGCGATTGAAATCCTTCGGCGGTGGCGTTTCAGGCGTCGGCTTCATCTGCCGCTTTGTCGATCTCGTAGAGCGCGACGGGTGCGCCCGGCATGATGGTCGAGATCGCGTGCTTGTAAACAAGCTGAACTTGGCCGTCGCGGCGCAACAACACACAGAAATTGTCGAACCAAGTGACGACGCCTTGGAGTTTGACCCCGTTGACCAGGAAAATCGTGAGTGGCGTTTTGGCCTTGCGGACAGCGTTGAGGAACGCGTCCTGAAGGTTCTGCTTCTTGTCCATGGTATGCCCCATGCGAAAGTTTTATGGCGCCGCGTCGAACCGCGCGGCTGTGATCGACCTATAGAGCGCGCCGCAGCGGGCGACAACCGAAACACAAATTAGGACACTAACTCAGCCTCAGGCGCCCAAGTAGGCGACGCGGAGTGCACGCGTTACCGGTCCTGGCCAGCCTTTGCCGATCTTGGCGCCGTCGATGGCGGTGACGGGAACAGCGGGATTGCTTGCGGCGCTGATGAAGGCTTCCCGTGCCGCCTTGGCTTCTTCCAGCGTAAACGGCGTCTCTGAAACGACCATTTGACACTCCCGCGCCAACCTCAGCAACGCCGCGCGAGTCACACCATGCAGCAGATCGTGCGACAGCCCACGCGTGCGAATCCGGCCCTCGGCGTCAACAATGAACGCTGTTGACGAGGCGCCCTCGGTGATGAACCCGTGTTCATCCAGGAACCAAGCCTCGAAAGCCCCCGCCTCTTTCGCCGCCTGACGCGCCAACACATTGGGGAGGAGGTTGACCGACTTGATGTCGCGTCGCGCCCAACGCGTCTCCGGCACGCTGATCACCTTCACGCCAAGCTCCGCGCGCTTGGCGATGGCGGCACGATCCAGGTTCTTCGCGGTGATAACCATGGTCGGGTTCACGCTCGGCGGCGGAAATACGTGGTCTCGGCTCGCAGCGCCCCGACTCATCTGCAGATAAACAATGCCGTCGCGAACGCGGTTGCGGCGCATAACCTCGTGAATCACCAACATCAGCGCGGTTTCGCTCATTGGCGCCGCGATGCGCAGCTCTTCGAGCGACGCTTGAAGCGCGCCAGATGCTCAACAGCGTCGTAGAGACGCCCGTCGCGCACGGCCCAAACTTCGTAGATTGAATCCGCGAACTGGAAACCACGGTCCTGAATCGAGATGGCCGCTCGCGCCAGCGGCACATAAGCGCCGTTGACGTAAGCGAGGCGGCTCATTCGGCGCCGTCGTGCCCGTTGCGGCCCGGGGCTTCAACGCCGAGTGATTTCAGCTTCCGGTGCAAGGCCGAGCGCTCCATGCCAATGAACGCCGCGGTGCGTGAGATATTGCCACCAAAGCGGGTAATCTGAACATTCAGATACTCACGCTCGAACCGCTCACGCGCGTCACGAAGCGACAGCCCAATCACTTCCTGCAAGCCATCGCGCTTCGATCCCGACGAGGGCCAAGCCTCCGCCGGGAGCGAGTCCACCGTCACGGGCGTGTTGATGTCGCCGGTGGCGAGGATCAGAATGCGTTCGATCACGTTACGCAGCTGGCGGACATTGCCCGGCCAGTCCGCCGCTTGCAGCGCCGCCAGTGCGTCTTCGCCGATCTGTCGCGCAGGTACGCCAGACATTCCAGCGAGACGACCAACGAAATAGCCGGCCAAGTCCGGGATGTCTTCGCGCCGCTCCGCCAAACCTGGCGCGCGCAGCGGCACTACGTTCAAGCGATGAAACAGATCTTCGCGGAATCGGCCTTGTTCTATATCGCCCCGCAACTCGCGCGAGGTCGATGAAACGACCCGCACATTCACCTGCACGTCTTGGGCGCCACCGAGCCGCTTGAAGCGCTGTTCGACCAGCACACGCAGGATCTTCGATTGCGTCTCAATGGGCATATCGCCGACTTCGTCCAGAAAGACGATCCCCGACTGGGCTGAACGAAACACACCCAAGCTTTCACCGGAAGCACCCGTAAAAGCACCTTTTTCGTGGCCAAAGAGCTGGCTTTCTGCCAGTGTGGAAGTCAGGGCAGCGCAATTGACAGGGATGAAGGCCTTTTGGTGTCGAGGGCCAAGGCGGTGCATCAAACGGGCCCAAACTTCTTTGCCCGTACCGGTTTCGCCGGTGATCAACACGGTGCATTCCACCTGAGCAGCGCGCTCCGCGTGGTGGGCGATCCGAGTTACACTCGGACACTGCCCAAGGAGAAGACTCGCAGGATCACCAGGCGCAAGCGACGCCAAAGACTCCAACGACGAAGAATACATAGTTGCCATTACTCTGCCCCAGGACGGATTCCTTACAGAACCGTCATAGAAATAAATGCGAACCATTCCCGCTGTTCCGGCAAGGAAAAGTTCGGCGTGTCGGTCAATTCACTGGCAGCCCAGCCCATGAACCCATGAAGTGTTAAAACGAATGGAATAGAGGAACCTGAGCGAATGCCCTGCTCACAATTTCTCTACCCGGCCTTCATTATAGGCATGGGTTAACAATTCCTCAAACCTTTTGTTAAGCATAATTCGAGGTAACTGCGTAGAAAATGCCGATTTTTCCAACACGCCGAAAATACCATAAGCTCTTACTGCATAATCACTTATGGAATTCGACTTACTTTTGGGTACTCCTTCGGTCACCGCAAATTGGGACAAAAGGGCAAAGGCCTCACAATCCCCCACGAATCAGCGTGGTGACTCTTGAACGCTAAAGTCATCTCTTCAACGAAGCCCTGGACCGCATGAAATCATACATAGGATTCAAGCTATGCGACCGCTTGAGAGAGCGATGCGTCGGCTAGAGCCAGCACCGAAATCTTGTGCTGCTGGGCGACTCGCAAGAATTCGCTCCGATCGAGAAGTATGGTCTTGCCAGCTTCGAGGGCCAGGACTCGGCCCTTCGCCGCGATGATCGACTCTAGAGTTTTTAACCCAACTGTTGGCACATCGAACCGCATGTCTTGACCTGGCTTAGCAACCTTGACGACAGTGATCCCTCCTGAAGTACACAACTCGCCCGCGCGACGAATGCAGGCATCGGTTCCCTCGATCGCCTCGACGGCAATCACGGACTGATCCTTCACGCACACGCTTTGCCCGATATCGAGTCCACCGAGCCCTTTTGCGACCTGCCATCCAAATTGCACATCTTTCGTTTGTTTGGACGAAAGGGGCTTACCAATCAAGTGTCCTGACTGCACAAGCAACTGGGGGGCAAAATCGGTTGCCGGAAAGAATTCAATACCCTCCGAGGCAAATGCGTTTACGACCGCACTGAGCAGCGTGTCATCGCGGCAATCTCCGCGCCCCCAAAGTAATTGGGGAGAAAACGCTTTGATGGTTTTCCAATCGGGCCGATGCCGAAACCACCAACCACGCTTGTAAAGCAACACTTTGTGAACCTTGCCGGCCATAATCGCCTGCCGCACACCCCAGCGCTTAAACAACCGGATTGCACGCCCAATTCCCCCCAAGCGAATCCAATCGAAATTTTCGCACCAATCGGCTAAACATGGATCGGCGTGATCAAGTATCCCCACGCCCGCGATCCGCTGTCCCCGGGCGCGCAAGGCCTCGGCCACGGCTAGCGGATAGTTTCCCCAACCAGCGAGCAGACCGATCGGACGCTCGGCGTCGACAAGCTGCGGGGACTCTTGTTGGAATAGTTGAAATGCCATGGGGGACACAATTAATTGAGAATGAATTAAACCTACAGCGCTAAGTCCCGAATAATTTGCCACGGATGAAACACGGATTGAACACAGATAAACAAGAAGACTTTCGGGCTATTCATTTCTGCGACTACCATATTTGCCACCACCAAACGCATCACTCCCAATCATCCGTGTTTAATCCGTGAAATTCCGTGGCTCTAAGTTTTCTCCCCCCTCAACCTGGCGCAGTAAGGTTAAGCGGCTTGCTCGTCGGTTTCATCGCATTCGGTGAGTTCGAGTTGACGCTGCAATTGAGCCAACTCCTGCTGAAGTTGGCGAAATTCGCGGCGCATTTCGGGCAACTTGGCGATCGCTGCCAACTGCAGTTTCTGCCGGCGAAGTTCCGTGGCGGGCTGGCCGAGCATGACTTCTCCATCGGAGACATGATTGGCAACACCGGCCATCGAGCAGATCACCGCCCCCTCGCCGACATGCACATGGTCGCGGACTCCGACCTGACCAGCCATCACCACGCGGTCGCCCGTGGTAGAACTCCCTGCGATACCAACCTGGGCGCAAATGAGATTGTTTTTACCCAACCGGCAGTTGTGGGCGATTTGCACCAAATTGTCGATCTTGGTCCCGTTGCCGATGTAAGTGGCCCCGTAAGTGCCGCGATCGATGGTCGCATTGGCCCCGATTTCGACATCGTCACCGATCTCCACATGCCCCAGTTGGGCAGACAGTTGGTGCGATCCTTCGACTTGGCGATACCCGAATCCGAAGGCTCCCAGCACCGCACCGGCGTGGATGATTACGCGATCTCCGAGCCGAGTATCCTCATACAGCACAGCGTTGGGAAAGATCGTGGTGTTGCTGCCAATCGTGCAGCCTGCCATGATGCGCACGCCAGCGTGTATCGTGGACCCGCGACCGATGACGACGTCCTCGCCAACGGATGCCCCGGGATGGACATCGACATCGTCGGCTATTTTCGCCGTGTAGCTGACCCAAGCCCCGGGACTGACCCCTGTGCGCGATCGCTCTCGGGGCGGATGAAAGTGGTTGACCAGTTTGGCAAACGCCGCATGAACGTCTGCCACCGCGATCGTGGGTTTCTCGCAAGCTGGAAAATCCAGGGGCACGACTGCCGCACTCGCGGGCGAGCTGTGAAAGGCCCCCACGCGATCTGCATGGTCCACCAGAGTGATCTCATTCGATCGGGCAACATCGAGCGTGGCGATGCCGTGAATCAGATTCTCGCCGTCGCCAAAGAGTTGACCAGAAACGAGCCGGACCAACTCGCTCATCGCGATCGGTTCCACGGGACTTTTCGCGACACTATCTGCCATGGTGGAATCCTTTCCTGGAAGCCTCGGGCCGCATTCCGTTGCGCCCCATCTCGTCGGCTTCGCGAGACATTGCCGAACGTCGCCAATCGTATCTCCCCGCCCCCTTTAGCGACAAGATCAGAACCCCGTGCTAGCAAGCCTCATGACGAAATTATATGTTTGAGATCAGTCGGGGTTATCCGAGGGAGTGGTCGCAGCCGCTGATCCACGCCGTTCTCTGCCGCGAACGAATTCCAACGCCTGCTCCAGGTTTTTCTGCAATCGTAAGAATTGCTGCAAATCACCCCCGCGATCGGGGTGCAGCGACTTAGCACGCTCGCGGTAAGCAGCCAAAACGTCGGCCTCGGTACATGGAAACTTCAAATCCAGCGACCGCAAACATGCTGGTTGCTCGAGCCGTGCCCAGTAGGGCAACTCCGGCAATACCCGCGACACGACCACCAGCGCCCGCCGCAGCGATCGCAGGTAACGGCGGAAATCCAGCACCATGAACACGTAACCTAATAGCGGGACGCCGAACATCAAGCCCAAGCAGATTGCGGTGAGAGTCGCATCGACCCCATCCGGCCAACGGGAAGTTGTAGTGTCGATAGAGGGCATGGGGGCGGCACGAGTTACGAGTATTTGCACGAGCCGCCGACGTAAGTCGACGGAGTCTTATGACGTAAGTCGGCGGAGTTCTGCTCTGGCTTTCAACTCTCGACTATTTTCGTTTCTCTACTCTACGCAATTGCCGGCTCACCACCAAGTCACCAAATTCGCGAATCGGTCTCCGCTGCGGCGTGCCAATTTCCGAGAAAGCCTGATCAACGGCCTCGAAGTTTTCTTCTAAGTTATCTTCCGAGAACACTAAATCCCCGTCAGCAAGCACCGTTTCGCTGTCGTGGCCAAGGCCACCTCTGACGTTAAGCAGAATTAACTCGAAACTCGCGCCGCTCCACTCGTCCCCAGCCCGCCGATCCCAGCCCCCAGCCCCCTCCCAAACGTTTCCTGCCACACGGCCAGGTCGTTCGCATCGACATCCCCATCGCCGGTGGCATCGCCCTGATTGCACGTTGCGCTTTCGGAAATCCTATATCCCCACTGCCAAAATTTTGCGATTTCTTTCTCCCTGTTCTGTCCCTCAATGAAGTCAATGAGTAGTATCGCTCCCCCTTTTCACTCGCCAAGCTGATGGTTCAAAGATCCATTGGCTTGGTTCCTGTCGAACAATATTTCCTAGATTCTCTTGCTCAGGATATTCGGCCACTTGCCACACTCGATATACGGTCCATTGCGGGTCTTTTTTTGCGATCTGCACCTCGTTGGCCGAAAGCCAAAAGCAGTAATCATTCTCTCTTGAACGAGCGGTCGCCTTAACTTCAATGTGCAGGTCTGTCCCATCCGTTTCAAACGATGCAACGTCGTAACCGGCTGAGTCATCGGCTGCGGATATCAAGGATACGCGAGCAGCTAGGTCAGACCTTCCTGCCAGATGTAGACGCTCCTTCTCCGACTTGTACACGTACCGCTCTCCCAGGACGCCAATCCGCTGGCATTCCTTTTCACGCTCCTGTCTTCGACGCAACTCCTCCACAAAATCGATTTCGACTACACCACCGTTGTTCCCTTCAATCGGCAGCAAATACGAAATGACCCACATGTATGATTGGGCCTGGAGTGCAGTGGCGGACCCGTAGATGCTCAGATTCTCGTTTACTGCTTCCGCAACATCGAGAATCGTCTTGTATCGGAACCATTCTACTCGACCAGCAATTTTCTCTTCGACTCCGTAAAACTCTAGCACTCGCTCGAAATGGGTTGACCGGATGGGGAAAAATCGTTCGG